>NZ_NOXZ01000038.1:0-1516 GCF_002258225.1 Rhodococcus sp. RS1C4
GCCTACATTTCCACTCACGTGGGGTCTAGTTGTTTTCGGGGAATCCGAGGTTGATGCCGCCGTGGCTGGGGTCGAGCCAGCGGGAGGTGACGGCTTTGCCGCGGGTGAAGAAGTGGATTCCTTCGGTGCCGTGGGCGTGGGTGTCGCCGAACAGCGAGTTTTTCCAGCCGCCGAAGCTGTAGTAGGCCATGGGGACGGGGATGGGGACGTTGATGCCGATCATGCCTACTTCGACTTCGTTCTGGAAGCGTCGTGCTGCGCCGCCGTCGTTGGTGAAGATGGCGGTGCCGTTGCCGTAGGGGTTGTTGTTGATCAGTTCGAGGGCTTGGTCGTAGGTGTCGACGCGGACGACGGAGAGGACGGGTCCGAAGATTTCGTCGGTGTAGATGGACATGTCGGTGGTGACGTTGTCGATGAGCGTCGGGCCGAGCCAGAATCCACCGGAGACATCCCTCGTCGCTTCGCTCGCACCGTCTCCGCCGTCGGCTTTGACGCCGCGGCCGTCGATGACGATGGTGGCGCCGTCGGCTTCGCCGGCGTCGACGTAGGAGGCGACTTTGTCGCGGTGGGCTTGGGTGACGAGGGGGCCCATGTCGGCGCCGCGGGTGCCGTCGCCGGTGACCAGGGGGGTGGTGCGTTCGACGATTTTGGCGACGAGGGTGTCGGCGATGTCGCCGACGGCGACGAGGGCGGAGATGGCCATGCAGCGTTCGCCTGCGGAGCCGAAGCCGGCGTTGACCATGGCGTCGGCAGCCAAGTCCAGGTCGGCGTCGGGGAGGACGATGGCGTGGTTCTTCGCCCCGCCGAGGGCTTGGACGCGTTTGCCGTTGGCGGTGCCGGTGGCGTAGACGTATTGGGCGATGGGGGTGGAGCCGACGAAGGAGATCGATTTGATCTTCTTGTTCTCGAGGAGTTCGTCGACGGCGAGTTTGTCGCCTTGGAGGACGTTGAAGACGCCGGGGGGTAGGCCTGCTTCTTCCCAGAGTTCGGCGAGCCAGATGGAGGCGGTGGGGTCTTTTTCGGAGGGTTTGAGTACTACGGTGTTGCCGGCGGCGATGGCGACGGGGAAGAACCACATCGGGACCATGGCGGGGAAGTTGAAGGGGGAGATGATGCCGACGGGTCCGAGGGGTTGGCGGATGGAGTAGACGTCGACTTTGGTGGAGGCGTTTTCGGTGTAGCCGCCTTTGAGGAGGTGGGGGATGCCGCAGGCGAATTCGACGACTTCTTGGCCGCGGGAGATTTCGCCGAGGGCGTCGGAGAGGACTTTGCCGTGTTCGGCGGTGATGATTTCGGCGAGTTCGCCTTTTTTCTTGTTGAGTAGTTCGCGGAAGTTGAAGAGGATTTGGGTGCGTTTGGCGAGGGAGGTGTCGCGCCAGGCGGGGAAGGCGGCTGCGGCGGCGTCGATGACGGTGCGTGCGTCGCCGAGGTTGGCGAGTGCGAGCTGGCCGGTGACCTCGCCGGTGGCGGGGTTGGTGACCGGTGCGGTGGTGGTGGAGGTACCAGCGAACGGCTT
>NZ_NOXZ01000001.1:0-1466 GCF_002258225.1 Rhodococcus sp. RS1C4
TCCACGTCGGGCAGATCGATACCCATCTTGTGCAGCTCTTCGATGGTCGTCGCGCGCATCGCGGTGGCGTCGAGTGTCCGGAACGGGCCTTTGCGCAGTTCCTGACCGAGGAAGAAGTTACGCCAGACCGGCATCAAGGAGACCACCGCGAGGTCCTGGTAGACCGTCGCGATGCCCTTGCCCAGTGCGTCCTTCGGGGAACTGAACTTGGTGTCGACACCGTCGACGAGCAGTTCGCCTTCGGTCTGCTGATGCAAACCGGCCATGATCTTGATCAAGGTGGACTTGCCGGCGCCGTTGTCACCGAGAACACCGGTGACCTCGCCGGCGCCGACGCGCAGGTTGATGCCGGTGAGGGCGATGATGTTGCCGTAGGACTTACCGACGCCTTTGAGCTCGATGAGCGGTGTCTTACCGCCCGAGGGGACGTTCTCGATCGGGGTTTGTGCGTGTGTGGTCATGACCGGTCACCTTTTTGCTGCGTAGTTGCGGAAGGAATTGTTCGCGATGACGGCGAACAGCAGCATCGCGCCGAGGAAGAACTTGAACCAGTCCGGGTTCCATCCGGCGTAGACGATGCCCTGGTTGGCCATGCCGAAGATGAATGCGCCGATCATCGCTCCGATGGTCGTACCGAAACCACCGGTCAACAGGCAGCCACCGATGACGGCGGCGATGATGTAGAGGAATTCGTTGCCCACGCCCTGACCGGACTGGACGGTGTTGAACGCGAACAGCAGGTGCATGCCGACGAACCAGGCGCAGAATCCGACGAACATGAACAGCCCGATCTTGACCTTCGTCACGGGAACACCGATGGCGCGAGCCGAGTCCTGGTTGCCGCCGACGGCGAAGATCCAGTTGCCGATGCGGGTCTTCATGAGCACGTAGGTGGAGATGGCGGTGAACAACAGCCACCAGACGACGGTGATGCGGATCGAGACATCACCGATCTGGAAGGACGAGGCGAAGACCTTCTTCGCCGAGTCGAAGCCGGCCATATCCGAGATCGACGGGGTGGCGACCTGCCCGGTGACGAGCTTGGTGACCGCGAGGTTGATACCGGTCAGCATCAAAAAGCTCGACAGGGTGATCAGGAACGAGGGAATCTTCGTCTTCATCACCAGATAGCCGTTGAGGAATCCGACCCCGAGAGCGAGTACGAGCGCCAGCAGCGATCCCAGCCAGACGTTCAGGTGCAGGTTGTAGGCGATCATCGAGGCCATGATCGAGGAGAACGTCACCGCGACACCGGTGGAGAGGTCGAACTCTCCGCCGATCATCAACAGCGACACTCCGATCGCCATGATGCCGATGGTCGAGGAGGCGTAGAGGACGGTGGCGAGAGCTTCCGGGGATCGGAAGGGTGGAGCGACGATGCAGAAGAAGACGAAGATCACGATCGCGCCGAACAGCGCGCCGATCTCCGGACGAACCAGCAACCGCTGCAACGGCTTCTGCTTCTT
>NZ_NOXZ01000054.1:0-75347 GCF_002258225.1 Rhodococcus sp. RS1C4
GTGAGGGGTGTTATCCGTCGGCCAGTCGCGGCAGGGAGGTGTGTTGGGGAGCGGAGATCCCGATACCGAGTCCGACGGCGAATGCCGCGTCCTGCCAGTAGTGGCTGCGGCGCACCGAGAGCAGTGCTTGCACCGAGACATCACGCAGGATCGCATCGATACGCGGGACGTCGGTCGTGTCGGCCGGGCCGGTGACGGTGACCAGGATCGCGAACCGGGTCATCCCGTGGCCGAGAGACTGTTCCTGCTGGGCCAGGCTCGCTGCGCGTTCGTCGTTGACATCGCCCATGTTGTCCAGGCCCGTGCGGCCGGAGCGGCGGGCGCGGGCGTTGCGGTAGTCGCTGGCGGCGACGTCGGCGGCTTCCCCGGCGGGGTGGACGCGGTAGAGGAGCGTGACCCGCTTGTGCGGCAGCTCGGCGTGTGGGCGGATCAGACGTTCGAGGACTCGCTCGGTCACTGCCCGTTTCGGCGCCACGCGCATCTCCCAGGTCACCGATACTGCGCCGTCGTGGACGTAGCGGTCGCGTTTGCGGAAGGTGGTGCGTGGTCCGCAGTCCGACCACGACAAGCCGGTTCCCTGTCCGGAGTACAGGGCAGCTTCGACCGCTTCGAGAGCTGCGGGGTCGTAGGAGCGGCGTACGGTGCCGGCGACTTCGTCGGCGGTCATGGGTGTGCAGATGACTCCGGCGGCTGCTGCGGCTGCGGTGATTTCGGGGAGGCGGCGCGCGATTTCCACGCCTTGCTCGGCGGGGTCCTTGCGGCGTTCGTCGGTTTGGGCTTGGAAGGTGATCGCCAGACGTGCTGCCATGCGGACGCCGCCTTTGGCGGTGCCGGTGGCGGTTTCGTACATCGACTGGCGGGCCAGCTCGGGTGCGTCGCGGCGGACACGGGCGCGGACGGTTTCCATCAGCACCGTTCCGGTGTCGGGCACTGTCTCCAAGATCGCGGTGACAAGAGGGATGTCGGCGACGTCGCCGAACCCTCCGAGTTGCTGGCCCCAGTTCGCCACTGCCCGGTCCAAGTGTTCTTGGTCGAAGTTCTCCCCGCCTTGCGGTTCGGCGGCGAGCTGCACGGTGTAGTAGTGGGTGTCGGGCAAATGGATCATCGAGAACGTGCGGCCGGCGGAGTCGATGCCCTCGTAGAGATCGGTTCCCGCCAGGACACCCGGTAGGCGCAAGACTCCGCCGGGCACCTTGGAGAACGCGCCCGAGGCGTAGGTGTCTTCGCCGCGCCGATTCGACAGCAGCGAGGTCCGCCACCCGGAGAAACGTCGGTGACCGCTCTGGCCGTCCTTGTTCATCACCATCGGCACGATCAGCACCGCGCCGACCGCGAGTACCAGCCCCGATGCCGACAGAGACCGGGTGACTGCGTAGGTGCCGATGATGGCGACCGCGAACGCCATCCCGAGGATGGTGACCGCGAAGCTCACCCCGAACGCACCGCCCGAGCGTGGCAGTCGCCATGCGCCGTAGGTGGTCGGCGCCCTGTGCTCGCTGCTCATGTTTGCGTCCGCTGCGAAAGCTGTTGTCTCATATCTGAAATCCCCTGTTGTTGTCGTTGCTCTCGCTGCTGCCGGGAGCTGGTCCGCTGCTGGGACCTCCCGCACCGGATCCGAACGAATCCGGAGCCGATCCACCCGAGGCGGCCGGAGGTGCTGCGGCGTCGGCGGAGCGGCCCGCGCTCTGCGCACCGGTGTCCGCACCGCCGCTACCCGACGGCATCGAACCGCCGCTCGGACCGCCGTCACCCCCTCCACTGCCTCCGCTGTCGCCGCCGGAAGCGGGACCGACGCCGAACGAGGCCGGTACCGAACCGGATGAGGACGACGGTGCCCATCCGTCGACACCGCCTCCGGCAGCCGCGCCTCCGGCAGCGCCTGCACCTTCGGCTGCTGCGCTCCCACCGCCGGTCGCGACCATCGATCCGACCTGGACAGCGGCGCCGATCATCGCGCCCGCGGCCGCGAGACCGCCGACACCGCCTGCGGCTTCGGGCATCAGTAGTTTCATCAACGACGGCAACACCAGAGCGGTGCAGGCGAGCAGTAATGCGCCGACGACGGCGGTCATCATGCCGCCGTCGTTGTCTTGCGAGGGTGCCGATTGCGCGAACAACATCGCCGAGATCCCGATTACGAACGCGCCGACCGGTTTGAACAGAAGGAACGCCAACGTCCAGGCGATGAGCCGTTCGTAGGCGCTGGCTCCGATACGGGTACCGCCCGCGGCTGCGGCGATCGGCAGGAACGCCGAGACCACCACCAACATGCCCATGCGCATCAGCAGCAGGAACACCAGGAACAGGCCGCCGATGATGCCGATCAACCCGATCGCGAAGAGCATTGCGATACCGCCCGGTGAGGCGAAGGTGGTGATCCGCACCATCGCCTCCACCAGCTTGGCCGGGTCATCGCCCACGGTCGAATCGAGGAACCACGTCGAGATCCCGTCGGAGATCCGGGTGCCGACGACGACGAAGAAACCGATCGAACCGGCGATGACCGTGGCACGAGCGAGCTGGCGGAACCCTTCTTCCGAGACCTGCCGGATTGCCCCCGATCGAGCGAGGGCGAGTTTGCCGCCGAGCAGAATGATCGAGACCATCAAAAACGCCAGCTGTACGTCGTAGGTGTAGGAACCGACCTTCGACAAGACCGTCTGATACGCAGTTTCGTCCTGGCCTGGAATCGAAATCCACCAACCGAGCGCGAACTTCAGCCCCGCAGCACCGGCCTCACCGAACGAGAGGCCCGCTTGCTCCCAGGCACCTTCCGCAACGTTCTTCACCGCCTCGATCGGGGCGCTGGCCACGTTCGCGGCCGAGTCCAGGCAACTGGTCAGACCGGTGTCCACACCTGCAGCACCGGCAATCTCACTGAGCAGCGAGGTGGTCAGACCTGAGGGTGTAGCGCACGGGGTAGCTCCGAGTACGTCCTCGAAAAAGGATGTGTCGTCCTCAGGAGGGGCGGGTTCGGGGTCCTCTGCTGCCGCAATCGCGCTGCCACCGAACACGATGACCAGAGCGAGCCAGCACGCGAGGAACGCACGCACCGCCGCGCGCCACAGCCGCGGGGTATTGGGTGTTCTCACCACCATGTGAGCCACCCCGGTTCGAACGGGCGTGAGTCGACGCTGCCACCGAATGTCGATCCTTGTGCCGAATCGAACGGGCGGACCTGCAGAACCCACCCGCGATCCTCGCGCCAGACGAAGTCGGCGTTGATGCGGCGGTATTGGGTGGAGCCGTTCTGGAGGTTCACGCTGTAGCCGAACCACACTCGGGTCAGTGAGTCGTTGTAGTTCAGGCGCAGCGACGGCAAGGCGAGGGCGAGGTAGCCGTCTGGCACGGACCCGCGGACGCCACTGTCGTTGTATCGCTTCGACTGCTCCATGGTGCGCTCCGGATCGTCGATTCGACCGGACGCGACTGCCATGTCGATACGGTCGTTTCCTGAGGCAAGGTAGGCCATGTAGTGAGCTGCGGCGAGCGCTGCACCCTGTGGAGTGTGAGCGAATCCTGTTGCCACACCGGAGGAGTCGATACCTGTCGGGCCGTCGGAGGTGGAGAACGGGAGCACCATGTTGCCGTGGATGCGTTGGAGCATCACCCCGGACGGGGCTGCGTCGGCGGATCGGCCGGGGGGCGGAGCGGTCTGCTCGAGGATGACCCCGTTGGGGTCTTTCGGGACGTAGGTGACCCGGCCGAGGGCATCGAACTCCGGGTCGGGTTCGAACAGTGCCGCCTCCGGGTCCGGTGTCGCCGGAGTGGACGATCCACCGGTATCCACCGAGACCAGGGGAGTGTCTTGATCTTTCTGCAGGACAACGAGACTGATGACGATCCCGGCGAGGATGATGGCCACGACAAGGCCGACACCCATCAGGCCGACGGTTCCGATCTTCTTGCCTTCGGGCTCGGTAGCTGGGGCCTGCGGCTCGACGCCCGATGTGGTGGGTTCGCTCATCGGGACGCTCCGTCGAGCGCAACCATGTCGGTCGGCAACCCGTCGAGTGGGGTGACGGGGTTACCGGCGACTTCGGCGGTGACGAAGTCCTGTGGGACCGGCTCGTGTTCGGGTGCGGGAAGGGCTAGCTTCCAATCCTCACCCGACCACACCACCTCGGCAGCGACCGCAGCGAGGGAATCGTCCGAGAACTCCTGAATGATCGAGACCGTCGCAGCGTCGGGGCTGTAAGCGGGCAAGGTGTAGCCGATGATCGAGGGGACCACGGCCGGGTCGGTTCCGCTGACCTGGATCAGCGCGCGGTTCCCGGCGTAGGCGTCGCGGCCTGCGCCCGGGGTGGTGACGGCGGGCAGGATCGTCGACCACTCGGAGTCGGTGGCGGTGGAGAGCTGCACGGACTGACCGATCGCCGCCAACGCCGCACCCTGCGGAGTACGGGTGAAGCCGGTCAACGGTGCACCCGGCGTCGACGTCGGACCGTCCTGGCTGCCCAACGGGACTGCGATACCCCCGAACGTCGTCCACGACGCAATCTGCGGCGGCTGTGTGGGATCGACCGCGGCGGGAGCCTCCGCTGGCGCATCGGGGGCGGGATCACCGGAGCCGCAGGCTGCGGCGAGGAACGCTACCGCTGTAGAGGTGGCCGCGGCGATTGCTGTGCGGGTGCGGATGCTGGTGGTTGTCATGATCGTAGGTCCTTCGATTCGGGCCGAAACGCTTCTGCGGCAACGGTTGTCAGGGCAGGCCTTGTTCGCCGGATGGCTGCTCACCGCCGAGGGGCGGGTTGATTTGTTCGATCTGTTCGACGAGATTGCCGCGTTCGGGGTCAGCGGGTGTAGCTCCGGCGGTGTCGAGCATTACTGCGGCGATACCGCCGGCGGCGGCCGCGGCGAGGATCCAGCCAATGACAGCGGCAAAGAACTCGGCGGCCACGGGCGATTCGACTCCAGGTGTGTGCTGGTGATCCCACGCCATGCGGGCCCCGACGAAAACGATCTTGCCGACGCACGCGACCGCGACGAGGGCGAGCATCCACCCCAGAACGGTGTTGATATCGCTGACCACTTGCTCCGGTAGCGCGGACACCATGTCCCCGCCTGCGCTGGGAAGTGCAGTGCTCATCGGTTTCTCGTCCCGGTGCGTTTATGTGCCGGCGACGGCGTTGAGGATGGCGTTCGCGCTGCCGGAGACGATCGCACCGACCAGAGCGCCGAGGAGGATCTTCGGGGCCTGGATGGAGCCCTGGTTCCACTTTTCCCACGCCATTTTTCCGCCGGAGAAGACGATGGCGGCCATGCATGCGAGCAGGACACCCCAGAGCAACCAGTTGAGCAGTTTCAGAAGCCCGTTCGCCCCGGGTGGGAGTTCGGCGGTGACGTTGAATTCGATGGCCTGGACCGAGAAGTCCTGCACAGCCTGTGCGGTGGCGAGAACCATGAGTGATCGATCTACCTTTCGGGGTTCGGGGTGAAACGGGATTGACCGCGTTGGTCGGCACCGGCGCGCCGTGGTGAGTAGATGCGCTGGGGATCTCAGCGGTCATGACAACGCCGAATCGACGAGAGCGAGGAAGCAGGCAGCCACGATGAGAACGGCGATGGCAGCGAACAGTTTTCGAGCGGGTCCGGCGGTGATGCTCTCCTCCCACACTCCCGCGAATGCGACCGTTCGGGCGGCGAAGACAACGACCAGAACCCCCGCTCCCGCTGTCGCCATGAAGATCACCGCCCGCACGATGTCGAGCAACGTCGTCGGCCTCGCTCCGGAGACGATCGACGGGTGCTCGACGAGTGTCCGGCCGGCGGCAGCTCCTGCGCCGCCGGCAACGGAGGCGACCGAACCGGAACCGACGTCGGTCGCAGTCAGGAGATCGAAGACCGCTGCGACAGCGCTCATGCGGACCCTCCTGGGGCGAACAGGGTGGGGATACGGGAGTGGACGGTGTTGGTGAGGTCGATCGCGGCGGTGTGGACATCAGCCGGTAGGCCTTCCACTGGTGCGAGCGCGCCCGAGTCGAGGTGATGCCAGCGAGGAAGCTTGCCGAGGGCGGCAGAGAGCAGGTGCCTGTGCCAGCCGATGTGCCAGACCTTCTCGAACGCAGCGGCCACGACGTCGCGGTGCTGGCGGATCGGCTTCTCCAGGTTCGGTGCTGCCGCGACGGTGATCAGACCGAGCAGCTCCGACCCCGCCCCGACCTCTCCGCGATCGTGTGCGAGGGCGAGATTCTGGGCGGCGGAGAGCGATTTGAACGACTCGCGCGCCACGAGCACCACATACGGGGAGACGCGATCACGGTCGTCGCCCGGTGGCCACGAGCCTTCGCTGTCGGCGGTGAACGCCCAGAACCGTTCCAAGGTGCTGACCCCGACTTCACGGGTGGCGCCGAGGAGCCACACAGCCGGCGAGATCCAATCGGTGTCGCGCTGGCCGATGCCGGTATCGCCTGGGTGTGGCACATGATCGGATGTGTAGTGGGCGGTCATGCCTGTTCCCTTCTCTGGTCGTCGGACTCGATCCCTGTGTGAGTGGGGCGCAGGGGTGTCGGCTGGTGGCCTGCCGCGATTCGGTGCAGAGCGAGGTCGGAGAGGGACTGCAACGCGCGGGCGGTGGCCGGGGCGATCTGCCGGTGATCGAGCAGCCCCGGTGCGGCCAGGACCGGATCGAATGGAACTTCGATCAATCCGGCCACCAGGGGTGTGAGGGCAGCGCGGATCGGTGCCAGGTCCAGGACCGAACCGGGAACGGTGTGGGTGAGCACGACAACAGCCCCGGCCAGGGCTTCGGGGCCGTGGGTCCAGCGGAGTCGATCGAGGACCGTGCGCAGGCGGGTCAGCGGTTGCGCACGCACGGGCGCGGCCAGCACCAGTAGTGCGTGTCGGCGCAGAGCCGCGGCGCGAGGTGCGTCGACGGCTGTGCCGAGGTCGAAGACCCGGGCAACACCGCGGGAGGAGAGGATCGAATCGAGCAACATCAGGTCGCTGCTCTGCGCAGGATCGGCGCGGCGAGCGTGCGGCTCGTGGCCATGACCACCAGCACCGAAGTGGTGGTCGTCGAATCTGGTGGTGGACAGCGATGCCGATCCACACAGGACGATGCCTCCGGTGCTCGCGGCCGAGGAGGCCGGGATCGCGGCGGTGATCGAGGTATCGGGCAGCGGCCGGGCGGCAGCGCGGTCGAACAGATCGCCGCCGTCGCTGGTGGCGTCGACCGCTGCGACAGGAAGGCGTTCGGCGAGGGTGTGGGCCACACCGAGAGCGATGGTCGTGGCTCCCGCACCACCGGATCCGGCGCCGATCACGATGCTGACCTGTTCAGGTGCCACGTGCGCCGCTGCTGGGGTCCGCAGCTCTGTGGGTCGTAGTGGTGTCACGGCGCTCACCGGTGGTCGTCGGCGTTGCTTCATCGGACCTCCTCGACGTTCGCGATGGCATAGCTCTCGCCTGTGCGGGCGGTGGTGATGCGTGAGGCGATGGCCGACTCCGATCCGGATGGGGTGCGCAGTGAGAGGGCGACGGCGTGGACATCTGGGATGTCGGTGGCGGCGATGGTCACGCAATGCTCGGTTCCTGATGGGGTGCGGTCGATGACCGCTTGGATGCGGTCGGCCGGGGCCGGTGAGGTCATCAGCGCTGCGACCGCTGCTCCGGAGCGTTGTACGTAGTAGGCGTGCTCGAATGCGGCGATGACCCCGATGGCGCTCTCGCGGTTGCCGGCGTCGTCGGTGGTCGTCGCGTCGGCCGTGGCGGCGGTGGTGCACCACGGTGCGGCCGCGGGCGTCGTCGCGGCGGCGGTGGTGGTGAACGTGCGTGGGGTTTGCGTGGGCTCCGGTGCGGCGGCTGCCGGGGTAGCTGGTGTTTCGTCGTGTCCGGTCACGACGACGGCTGCGCCGATCAGTGACGCTGCGGCGAGTACTCCGGCTGCGATCCAGCCGACGGGAACCGATCGTGGCCGGTGTGGGGCTGCGGGCGACATCTGCGGTGCTGCTGTGTCGGTGTCGGTGTCGGTGTCGGTGTCGGGGGCAGGCGGCAGAGGCGGGGTGGGGCGGCGGCGACGGAAGCGGCGGTTCGGCTCGTCCATCACGAGCCGGTCGGCTGGCACATGCGCGCTCACCCAATACGGCACCCGCGCAGGTTCGTCCACCTCGTCTTCTGGGTAGAAGTCCGAAAGATCAGGGTCGACCTCACCGCCGGTGTCGGGGGCGAACCCGTCGCTGTCGTCGTCGTTGTTGTTGTCGTCGACGAAGGGATCATTAGTAGATGCCTGATCGGTGGGTGTGTCGCCTGTGGGTGCGATGACAGGCGGTGTGTCGAGGTCGGCGACCGTCTGCCACCGGGGGTCGAAGTGTTCCTGCGGGTCCGGGAACAGCACCGCGGTCTGCCGGTGATTGTCGGTCGCCATTGTTTTCTCCTGTGCCCCTTCGGTGCTGGGCGAAGCTGGGATGGTTCGGCAGCTCGGTGTTGGTGTGGACTGTGGGTCGGTGGTGCTTCGGGGAGGGTTGCGTTCCGGCCGCGTGCGGGACGGTCGGAACGCAACCCACCCCGAAGTGGGTCGTGTGGATCGGTCAGGCCGGCACAGGCAGGTTGAAGGCGGCGGTGATCGCGGCGTCGATAGCTGCGAATGCGGGCGCGGCGTCGGCCACTGCGGTATCGACAGCGTCGAGGGCCTGCGGGCCGCCGACGATCTGGGTGGTGACGAATCCGCGGGCGGTGTCGACCGGGTTGGTCGGCTCCGTCCACACCGATGCCGCCTGGACCAGCGGAGCGGGAGCAGGGGTTGGTGCGAGCGGGGCCGGAGCTGCAGGGGCGGCCGGTGCCGCCTCCGGAGCGGGGGCGGGCTCTGTCTGGGGGAAGTCGGGCAGGTCGATCTTCTGTGGTTCCCCGAGATCGCCTGCGCCGTAGGTGGTTCCCAGTGCGAGGCCAGTTGCCAGGCCGGTCGCTGCTCCGAGTGCAGTGGCGGGCGCTCCGATCACCGCGGCTCCGAGGGCCGCTCCGCCTGCGGTGCCCACGACGCCTGAGGTCAGCGGTGCGACACCCGGAGCGACCGGGACCAACAGCCCGAGGGCAGCGCCGCCGATACCGCCGAGGGTGCCGCCGCCGAGTGCACCGGCAACGGTGGCGGGTCCGCCGAGTGCGACTGCGCCGGTGACCAAACCAGCGCCGCCCGCGGCGATCTGGGAAGCACCGAGGCGTTGGGCGCGGTCGGTGGGGACTCCGATCGAGCGCCAGAAGTCGGTGACCTGCGCTTGGATGACGGCGGTGGAGTTGTTGGTGCGGTCGCGGTCCTCGTCGGAGAGCCAGCTCGGCTGGTCGGCGTAGAAGTCGCCGACCTTGACGATGTTGTCCGGAGCTGCGGTCGGGACGGTGGGGTCCTCGACGGCGACGGGGCCGTGCAAGGTGTTCACATCCAACGGTGCAGCCGGTTCGACGTCCACGGCCGGAGCAGCCGGGGCGGGGTCGGCCGTCTCGGTGTCGGTGTAGGCCCCGGTGGTCTCGTCGTCGTAGTAGGCGTCCCAGGTCTGCCATTCGCTCTGGTCGTACTGGACAGGCGGAGCCACCCAGTACACACGCTCGGCCTGCGGTGCGGGTGCGGGTGCGGTCAGCTCGCCCTGAGTCGACGGTGCATCGGAGGTCAGCGGGCCTTGGGTGGACGGTGCGCCGGTGGTGACGTCGCCCTGCGTCGACGGTGCATCGCCCGGCGCTGCCGCTGCGGTTCCGTAGCAGAAGACGGCCATTGCCGATGCTGCGGTCGCTCCTGCTGCGATGCGGGTCAAGGCGTGGGTGGGGATCTGGTGCTTACCCATGAAAGGGACCTTTCGAGTCGGTGGAGCTATTGGATGGGGGCCGAGTCCGGCTGCGATGTGGTGCTGGCGGACGTGGTTGGGGTGGAGGGTGATTGAGAGGTGGTGATGGATGGTGCGGTCGGTGTGGTGGTGCGGGTCGTGGTCACTGCCGACGTTGTTGCTGTCGGCTTTGTCGGTGACGTCGACGAGGGGCCGGCGGCGGCGGTGTCACCGACATCAGCGGCGGCGGCCGCGAGCCAGTCCGCGACGAAGCGTGTCGCGGACTCGCCCTGGGGTGTGGCCACGGCCGAGGCATAACCGGTGTGAGCGGCGATGGTGTTGGCGTAGGACGTCAGAGCGGCGAGGTCGAACAAGTCCTTGTTGGCACTGACCTCGCTCTTGACGACGTTGAAGGCCTGCTGCACCACTCTCTTCGATGTCGCCGGTGGTACGAGCTCGATGACGGCTTTGGCGGTTTTGGCTGCGATCACGGCGAACGCGGCCACCGGGTTTGACAATCCAGCGGCCGAGACCTCCGCGATCGTCTGTGGAGTGATGACCTTCTTCGCGACGGAGACGACAGCGTTGACCGCGACCAGACCGATTTTGGTCAAGGCGGCGATGGCTTCTTGTCCGGTCGGCGGCTTCGCTGCCGGGTCGGACGCTTCGGCGAAGCGTTGCGAGAGTGTCTTCTTCGGCGTGACGGACAGGTTCTCGAGCGAGTTCTTCGGCACGGAGATGTCCTCGTTGACGACATCGACGGCGACACCGAACGACGTCGAGGCCAACGCGAGGCCGATGGACTGCACTGCGCGGAAGGGATCGCCGCCGACCTCGACTTGACCGGCGACGTTGGTCACTGCGCGTGCGATGGGAGCGTTGGCCGGTGCGTCGCAGGCCAGGTCGCCTGTTTGGCAGAAGGACGCTACCCGGCCCGAGAGTGATCCGAAACTGGTGGCGACGTCACTGGTCGGGCCGATTCCGGCCCCGGCCGGCGCCGGTACCGACACAGGCGGAAGGGCGGCGACGTGGTCACCGGAGGATCCTGGGGCCGACGCCGGGGTGTCGTTGCTGCTGCCGGGAAAGACCGGGGACCCGGCCGCACGAGTCGGGGATCCGAACAAGGCAGCGGCCGCGATTCGGTCGGCCGGTACCGCCCCAGTACCAGCGCCGACCGCTTCGAGAAATTTCGAGGCTGCGTGCGCGCCCTGGCTGTAACCAACGATCGCCAGTTTCGTTGCAGGGCAGTCGGATATCACCTTCTCGGCGGCGGCTTCGAGATTGGAGGCAGCTTCCTCTACCGATAGTGTGTAGGGCTGCTTTCCGCCGGGAACCGCACCACCGAACGCAGCCGGATACGGAACGTACGCCCGGTCCAGCGACGATCCGAGGACGCGGGCAGCATCGAGAGCAGGCCCCAGAACAGTTCCGAGCATGCCGGTGTCAGCTTTGATCGGTGCATCCGGCGACGATTCACCCGTGCCCTGTACGGCGAGGGTGAACAGTGCTGGGCAGTCAGTGGCCAAGTCATCGAGCCATGGCTGCTCCGGGCTGGCTGACGCGGTCAGTGGAAGTGCAAGGGATTGCGTGGCGGTCACTGACAGCGCGCACCCCACGACGGCGGCTGCAACGCCGATGGATCTGAAACGATCTCTGGCGGACAATATTTCGGCTCCTATCGAGAAGGCGGGCGTCAGGTGACGGTGTTCAAGGGGTAGAAGGCGGGGTGTGCCCTACTGGAGCGTCACCCCGCCCGAAGAGGACGATCAGAACCAGTGCTGCGAGAAGAGCCGGAGCAACGGAATCCCTTTCTGTCAGCCAAGGGTCAAGAATTCGGTGGATGCCCCGGCGGGGTCGCGGTTTCGGCACATGATGAGGAAGCGTTGCCAATCACCCCGGTCGTTGGGGTGATCGACCACGCACTGAACCTGACAAGTGTTGGGCAAGTGCCGGATTCAAGCTGGTGCCGGTCTCAGGCGACCTGTGCGAGATGGTGATGCGCCTGACATGGCGAACTTCAAGTGCTCGCCCATTCGGTCATGACCTCGCCGGTCGACTAATCAACTTCCCCTGTGGCTTTGGGCGGGGTGGCTGCTTGCAAGCGAACATGCAACAGGACCGATTACGTCGACCGCCGTCAGGGCGGTGCACAGACCGGTGCTCGGCTCGCAGTATGGCGGCAGGGAAGGGAGAGGCCAAGTTCGTAACGGCTCTGGTTTCAGAATCAATGTCATGTGTGCTCCAGTCGTTTGGACTGCGCGTGCGCGCCCTAGGCTGGGAAGCCTGCGGGCGTTGTGCGTAAAGCGCAGTTGTCATTCGCAGATGCGGGACCCCGGGGGCGTTCGGACGCCAATCAGATGCGCGCCCGGGGTTCTCTTAATTTGTTGCTACCCCTCGTCGATCAGAGGTGTCGCCACCTCCATGTTTGCGACTTAGGAGGCAAACCGCTCTTCCTCGAAGGCATCGTGCCGATCCCTCCTATCACGACATTTGCATCGTTTAAGGTCATGCACAGATTAGACCTTAGAGGAGGTGCGGCATGGTGTCTAGCAATGAACGGAATGCGACAGTGAGTCGACGTGTCTTGCGGGGATTCGACCCGGCACGGCTGACGTCCTTGCGGGAACAGAAGGGCATGAGCCGAGCGGACCTCGCTCGAAAGGCCGGGCTCGGAGGTGCCACCGTCCAGCAATGGGAGGCCGGCACTCGAAGTCCTCAAGTCGACACACTGGCCCTCGTTGCGAAGACCCTGAGCGTGCCTATTGGTGAGCTTGTGGACGTGCCTCGGGACCAGCGGTTCCCCGGCGATTGGCGAGTCCTTCTTGGGCTCACTCAGCCGCAGCTCGGCCAGCAGGTGGGCATAAGCACGTCGATGATCGCCCGGATCGAACGTGGTGAAGTAAAGCTGACCGACGAGAACGCTCGCCGCCTCGCTTCGGCGCTCGGGATCGAGATCTACGAGCTCATTCGCAGTTATGAGCGAGCGCGAGACCGTCCGGCCGGCGTGCAGGCATGACGAGACTTGCCCGCTTCTGAACGGGGGGCTTGCCTGAGTCAACGTCCTGGGCCGCCGCGACGGTGAGGGTGACGCGGCTAGCGACGACATGGGTGCAGTATGTACCCGTAATCGAATCCAGAGCAAGTCGTAAGCAAAATATTTGCAATATCGACATTCTTTTCGCGATATCGAGTTTCGTATGAGCCGATTTTGGACTGATCCGCTATGCTGGTCCTAAAATTGCAATAATTTTGCTTATCAGACCTAGGATGCAGCAATGCAGGAGACAGACGACCTGGCCCGTTTCGGGAAGGTAGTGGCTGCGCGCCGGGCAAGGCTCGCATTGACCAGGTTCGAGGTACGTGATGCCGGTGGACCATCGGACACCACACTCGGCAATATCGAAAACGACACTCTTGGGCGGGCACCCAGTCCGGCCGTGCTCAGGAAACTCGACCAAGGCCTGCGGTGGAGCAAAGGGAGCGCGGCCGACGTCCTTGCCGGTGGCGATCCCGTCCCGCTGGAGAGCCTGTCGAATCGCAACTCAGGATCGAGCGTTCCCAGCACGGAGCCCGACGCGATCGTGCTTCCGCTCGACGAAATCAACAATCTGTTGGGGCTGCACAGGCAGCTCAACGCCGTGCACGAAAGTTGTCGCGGCGCTGACCCCCCGCTCGATGAGCTCGACCACGTCATTGCAGGGTTCAACGCCTTCGTATCCCGGGTGGCCGGTCGCTATGCCACTGCAGTTTTAGAGCGAAGTGGAGGCCCTGGAAAGACCCTTCCTCCGATGGCGGAGATGGCCTTTGGCCCTCTCCTCGACAAACCCACTGTCGACTACGACCCGGTCGAACACGAGGAACAGCTCTACCGCCGCTGGTTGGCCGGAAGGCGCGACGAAATCGACGAAGAGATGGACGCCAGGTTCAGGGACCGATGGGCAGAGCGCGAGTGAGGCAGTTGAAGTTGCGAAGGAAATGGGAAAGGGTGCTTGCTCGGGACCACGCGTCCCGCAGTGCTCCGCGGGGAGAGAACGTTCGGAAGGAACAGATCACGATGGACAGCCAACTACCGCTACACAATCGAATCGGCAGGCTGTTCGAGGGCTTTCGGCATCTGGGTACACCCGATGAGCTGGAGCCACAGGTCGCGGCGTATGTAAGCAAGAACGTCGGACGCAAAGTCAGTGTTGAGCAAATGAAGGCGCTCCGCAGTCAGGCAGTCGACAGCCCCGGTCAAGACGTGCTCAAGGCGGTGGCCACTTTCTTCGAAGCACCGGTAACTTACCTGGTCGGCACTGTCGCGCAGCAGATGGACTACAACGCTCAGCTCGACTACTTCGACAACGTACGACAGTCGCAGGCGACGGTATTCGCACTACGAACCCGCGTACCGCAACTGACACCGGCAATTGCGGAGCGTCTGAGTGAGCTGGTCAGGGACACCCATGAACGTTTCGAGACACAACCTTGGCACGCGCCGGCCGAGGCCGGCGAATCGACATAATGGGCTCGGTCCATGACGCCGCCGTTGAGGCAAGAAGGATCGACGACCCCGAGCTGCGTGCAAGGTCCTTTCTCGACGCGCTGCAGCTTCCATTTACGAGACCGTGGTCGATCGACCGATTCATCGCAGAAGTCGGGTTCAGAATCGGTCGAGTAATACTGGTCCTCGATCTACCTGGCGATCTGAGCGAGAGCGGGGAAGTATCTGGCTTCTGGGTACGAACTGCTCCGGTAGATGTGATCTACGTCCGAGCTGATGTAGATCCGCTGTTCCGTGAACAATGCGTCCTCCACGAAGTCGCACACATCCTCCTCGGTCACGAAGCTGATGTTGTTGTCACCGAGCACATTCTGGTCGAGTCGTTCATGAGGATGGCTCCCGCCATCCCCAGAACAATGATCAGTGCTCTTGCCGAGGAGCAGCGTGCGAAAGTGTGTTTCACACGAGTTCCGGACTTCCTTCAGCCCATCGAAGCAGAGGCCGAATGGCTCGGCACACTCATGCTCGCTCGCGCCGACTCTCTACGTAAGCCCTTCTACCCGGATGGCCTCAACTCGAAAGACAAGGAGACCCTCCGCCGGGTGGCCACGATTTTCGGGTGGCAAATGTGAGCACGTTCGTCGAGGCAATACTGCCAATAGTATTGCTGGTGTTCGGCCTTCAACGCCTACCTCTGTACAGGCGAAGGCCGCAGACACGCCCCATGACTCTGCTACTGCTCACTCTCAGTGGTGCGCAGATGTTCAGGATTCACTCGCTGGCAGACGACAAGCTCGATCCCATCATCCATGACGCAACGGGCCTGTGGAACATATCCGTCCTGATAGCTCAGGCCCTGGCCATTTGCGCGGCAATGCAATGGGTCGGAATTGTGGCTCACTCGACCCAACGTAGTTTTCCGCGCATCTCTCGCTATGCCACCACCGCAGCGCTGCTCGTCGGTCTCGTCGTCTCCTTTCTGCTCTCTCCTGCGCCGTCAAGGCCTACCTATTACCTCAGCCAGACCTTTGCAGCCGAAGGCTGGATGCTCGTCTATTGGGTCATATTTCTCGGAAGCCTGTCTATGTGCGTGGCAGTACCGTTCTATCTGTTGGTCCGCATGGCTTTGGTCGTGAAGACCGGAGAACTAGCACGGATCCTGACCGCTGCGGCGGTGGCGTGCGGGATGATCCTGCTCTACGCAGTCCACAAGATCGTCTACCTAATGGCGTTTGCCCGCGGTGTAGAAAACTGGTACACCGTCCACACCGTTCAGATATCTCTTTTTCTCATCATGTCACCTCTTCTCGTCGCAGGATACGTTGCGTGGGTTTATATCTGGACGACTCTGCTTCCTCGTGTCCAGCGGTACCGCCGCATCGTCGCGTACATGGATGAGTGGCAGGCCTTGGCGACCCGAAGCAACGCCATCCTTGCGGACACCCTGATTCCGAGCTCCAAACGGGCTGCGTGGCGTGCCAGCAGAAATTCCGTCGCGTCCACCCGACTCATGGTTGAGATGGTCGACGGAGAAGACGGTAAGGCAACGTCCGAGAGGGCGGCTAGAAGATGAACGGGATCAAGCGTTTGGTGTTCGCCATGTACTCGGCGTACCCCTCTCCTAGGCCCTTGAGCATTGCTGCTTCTTCCGACGGGATCCGGTGGACATATCCGCCCGCAAGAAACGACACCATCACGGGAGCAAGCCAATTACCGTACGCGATACAGAAACCCAGTGCGCATAGCAGTGCCCCGGTATACGCGGGGTGCCGAATCAACTGGTACGGGCCCGACTGCACCACCAATTGTTCGGGGTGTGTGTGGACCTTGAACGTGAAGGACTCCCCAAGCTCTCGCGCCGAAGCAAACCGGAGCGCCTGCCCGAGCACCGCAGTGGTCAGTCCCGTAACGAACATCATTCGTGGACGCCGCGTAACGATGGTTGCCGGCGAGGCCACACTGAGTACGAGGCCTCCGCCGTACGCCAGTGCAAGGCCGCGACCAACTGCTCTACCGGACCCGTTGTCCCGATTCACAGAGCCCGCGCGCGGCTTTTGCTTGCCCATCTTGTACTCCGACAACAAGAATCCCGCGAAAGCTGCGGCCAGAACCGCAGCGGCCGGTCGGCTGGTTACGAACAAGGGCAGCTTCTTGACGATCATGCGACACAGCTTCTCAGACTCAGTGATCGCACCGGGATGCACAAGGCACCTACCTACTTCAAGGACTAACGCATGACTACGGCGACACGACCGATCAAAGGCCTGGCACTGGTTGGGGTCGGTGCGTTTCTCGCCGCGTCGTCAGCAACGATGGCTTTTTACATGGCTCCACAGCTGGTGGAGACGCCTCTCGACGTCGACTCCGCAACGGTCGCAACGGGGACCGCCACCTTGCTCGACACCGAAGCGCTCATTCAGGGAGTATCGAAAATCGATCGCGACGTTCCTATTCGGGTCTTGCAACAGGTCACTGTTGAAGAACCGTCCGACAGCAACAAGATCACGATGCAATCTGCTGTGTTACTGCAACGGGACGATAGGCCGGGTGAACGAGGAACGGTTAACGCGACCGTCGACAGATTCACCGCAGACCGCAGAACGGCGATGCCGATGGACGATCCGATCGGGTCGATCCAGAAGTACGTCGATCAGCCCGCGGACCAGGTTACCCACGACGGACTTTCGCTCAAGTTTCCATTCCACGTCGAACAGAAGTCATATCCGTACTTCGATACGACAGCGCGCCGTAGTCAAGAGATCGAGTTCGCCGGCGAGACCACACTCAACGGCTTGGACGTCTACCGCTTCGTTCAGGACATTGCGCCCCTCGACACTGGCGGCAAGCTCAGCCTTCCCGCGTCTTACTGGGGTATCGACGGGGACGAAGAAATTCTGATGCACCGGTACTACAAGGCACGCCGTGAACTGCTGGTCGAGCCCACGACAGGTGCAATCGTCTTCGGGAAACAAGCGGTTCACCAGTACTACGGACGTACCGCCGACGACCCGGCGGCGGTCACCATCGTGGAAATGTCGCCGGAGCTCGACGCTGCCACCGTCGATGAGCAGGTGCAGCGTGCTGTCGAGTCCAAGCGTCTCGTCGACTGGGTCGAGATCTACGGCCCACTTAGCCTCGGGGCAACTGGTCTCGTGGCGCTGACAACGGGAGTGGTGTTACTTCGGCGCAAGGGCACAGAAGGGCATACCGACTCGACGGACGAGGTCGACAGCAGCGCGCTCCATGTATATGAGGAGGCGAACGTCGGTGAGTGAAACACCAGATAGTCCCCAACCGACACCGGGCAAACAAGCAGCCAACGCGATCGATTGGATCCATGAGGCAAGGGAGTTTAGCGCCCAGGTTTTGGAACCGGTTGCAGAACAGGTGGATCGAACCGCCAAAGTTCCGATTACCCATTTCGACGAACTCGCTAGAAGAGGATTTTATGGAGTCGCCCTCGCCAGTGACAACCCCTTGCAGGCGCTGTCTGCAGTGGGAGAAATTCTGGTAAGCGGTTGTCTGTCAACGGCGTTCGTTTGGGCCCAGCACCATGGAACCCTGCTCAGACTCGCGACGTCGCGTAATCAACCGCTCAAAGAGCGGTACCTGGCCGGTTTACAAACGGGCTTGGTTCGCGCGGGAGTGTCAGGCGAGGGTTACGCTGCACCTCAGCGTCCATTGGTCCAAGCGCACCGGACCTCTGGCGGTTACTCGATCGAAGGTTCGGCGCCATTCGTAACCGGGTGGGGTTTCGTCGACGTCCTGGGGGTCTCTGCCTACGACGAGGCAAACGATGAGATGGTGACGTTCCTTGCGTCCGCATCTGATAACTCCGGCATGTCCTCGACACAACTAGATTTATCGGCCGCCAACGCTTCTCGCACTGTCGCATTGGATTTCGACGGTTATCGCGTCGACGAAGCCGATGTAATGCATGTCGCGCGACGACGTCGGAGTAGGCATGGAACCATGTCAATGCTTGACAGAGCGATTGTCCGTATCAATGGTTCGCTTGCGTTGGGACTAGCCAGTCGAAGCCTGACGGCTCTGGACGCGTCTGGGCAGAGCAGTCAGACAATGGCCAACAAGTTCACTGCAGTTAAGAACTCATTGGACCACGCTGTTGGCGACTCGACTGCTGACATCCACGGCGCGCGTGCGGATGCCTGTCGCTTCGCCGTCGATGCATCGATCTACTACACGGCAATTACTGGTAGTCGAGCCGTGCAATGCGGAGAGCTGGCAGAACGCACCGCCCGCGAGGCGTATTTCTCGCTTGTTTGCGCTACTACGGCCGAGATGAGGGCTCAAGTCTTGGCTGGCGTATTAGACCATCAGCGGCCCCAGTCGCCTCTGTCCGCTCGTTCCGGACAAGCGAGGTCAGACGAGGACGCGGTGAGTTAGTGACATGGATGTAATTTCCAGGGCTGTTGTCGGCGTGTCACGGCAGCGCGAAATTGATTCTGGTTCAGGATGGACATCGGTTGGGACCGAAGACGTAGACGAAGGAGGCCATGCCATGCCGATGCCCAGTAAGGGTGACCGGACGTCGCTGACTGTCCGGCTCCCGTCAGAGCTCATTGACACGCTCAAGGCACAGCGAAGTTCGGCTGGCGCGACATCTCTAAGTCAATACGTTGCCGATCTCATCGCGATCGCCAGCGACCGTGAAGATTTGGCGCGCGAGCTCAACGGTGCGCACGACCAGGGGGTGCTGCCCCTGACTGCGTAGCAGTTTTGACCTGAACCGACATTCGGGTCATACGCCCAACTGAATCTATGCAGCACCACGAAGACGACAAAAGCCCCCGGCGTGCGGGCCGAGGGCTTTCGAAGTCGGAGAAGCGAGTGACTAGCTCGCTACTCGTGTTTGGTGCATTTCCCCGAAGGGACTGTCTTGGAGGACATGTCTCAGGGTACATCGTGCCCTGAAGTAGGTACAAGATTTAATGCTCGTGTCGTGCACCCGGACGCGACACCGGACCGGTTGTGGCGTCGTTTCGCGCCGGTTCTAGCAGCGCGCAACTCGATGCGGCTCTACGACCCAGCCCTGCGAAAATACGGTTCAGCGGGCCCGCTGACGGTCAAGCGGCCAGCGCTCCCGTCCGCTGTACCGCTGTTCCTGCGTGGGCGGGCTCGCGTAGTGGCGCTCGACTTCGACACCAAAACCCACGGTCACGCAGCCGTCGTCGCCGATGTGCAGCGTGTTCTGGCGTGGTTGACCGAATGCGGCGGCCGTGTCGTCGTCGATCGCTCCACCAGTGGCGGACAGCACGTCCTGATACCGCTGGCCCCAGGCCATACGGTTTCCGCTGCCGAGGTCCGACCGCTACTGCGCCAACTCTCTGTGCGGCTTCCCACACTCGACACCACACCGATGACGAACGAAAAGACCGGCTGCATCACCGTGCCCGGCTCGTCCTGCAAAGAAGGCGGTCACCGCGAGCTCGTCGACCTCGACCCCGCCGCCGCACTCGACGTCCTGACCATCGGCTCCGATCCCGGCACCCTGACCCGGCTCGAAGCTCTCCTCGGCGGAACAGGCCGTGCACCCACCACGCCGGTCGACACACACATCCGCACCGAGACGGTGACCGAACGCGTCCTCGGCGCCGGCGACGACGCCCGACTGCACCCGCGATTCTGCCGCTCGACGCCGCCGCCTCGCAGCGTCGACGATTTCGCGGCCACCGGCCGCCTGGACACCGGCCGCTGGCCGTCACGCTCGGAAGCGCGGCAATCGGTCATCACCCACGCTGTCCTGGCCGGCGCCAGCGCTGCCGACATCATCGCCCGCACTGCGGCGCCCCACTGGGCCGGCGTCCGCGCCGCCTACGACCGGTACGCCGAACCGGCGCGCGCCATCCGCCGCGACGCCGCCCGCGCCCTTGACTGGGCCGCATCGACCCTCCCCGATCCAGTTCGGGATACCGGGCACAAGCAAAAGCACACAGGGGGAACCTACGACCCGGTTCTTCGTTTATGGCTTACCCACGCGCAAACCTGGGTTACATCCGAGTTCTCTCACCGCCGCGATCGCTGGACCACTCACGCAGTCATTCAGGCGTTGGCATGGGCTGCAGCGGTATCGGGCCAGATCATCGAAGGGGTACCCACAGTCGGAGTGGGTGGACGGTCCCTCTCGATCGCTGCGGGGATGCTTCCCGAATCGACCGTGTGGTCCGTACTCGAACGACTGCGCGAGATGGAAGGGTCTCCGCTGTTGTTGATCGAGCGCGGTGTCGGGCAGAACCCTGATCGGTACGCCCTTGTTCCCACTCCGGCAAGACGAGCGACGTCGACGGCCCCACATCCTGAGGCTGTTGAGGGAGCGGCGGAGGTCGAATCGGTACACCCAGCGTGGAGCGTGATCGGATGGCGCCACCGCGTCCTCTACGACGCCGTAACAGCAACACCGGAACCGATGACACCGGAAACACTGTTCGCCGCTGTCGGGATCGGCCGAACCAGCGGCTACGAAGCGCTCCTGGACCTCCGTGTCGCGGGTCTGCTGACGGTCGAGAACACCCAGGTGAGCATCGGGCCGGTCGAACTCGATGACATCGGCCACCGACACGGTCTCACCACAGCGGTCCGCGCCCGAATCGTGCGCCACCGCGCCGAACGCATCGTCTGGCGGGAATGGCTCGCTGCCCGCGAGGAGGCCCGGACACCACCCGAACCGGATCTGGCACTGTTCACCGTCCCAGACGACGACCACCTCGCGGATACACCGGAACCGGAGTACATCGCCGCGGTGCTGAACACCGGCCCACCCGATCCGTTCTAGGCAAGGGAGCCGCGGCATGACCCGCGCCGGCGTCTCGCTGGCCGCAGGCCGTCCCGATTGGTGTCGGTCGCGTCGAGATCAGCGGCTCGACAGCCCCGTGTGGACGAGCGTGATCGAGCAGCGTGTTCGGTCGCTGAGGCGGGGGAGCGGTCGGCTTCCGTGTTGTCTGCGCACCCTTTCTTCGCCGTTGTGGCTCCGGTCCTGTTGGCCTCACTCGAACAGGGTGTGGCCGAGTCGGACTGTGACCCGCACGCCGCGGCCGGGCTTTTCGGTCCCGGCCCCGTGCGCACTCTTCGCACCCGCGCCTCTGGACCGCGATCGGAGATCCGTTATGGCTCACAGTTCTGTCTCCGCCGGGGTGCGGGAACCTTTCTGCCTCCCGGTTGCATCCAACTGTCAGTGACACCGACACCCGCCCGCTGCCGCACCCCCTGGAGTGGTGGCGGGGCGGATTCCCCAAAATGAAAGGATCTTCGCGTGCGATCGAGAACATGGCTGAGACGAGCATCGGCGATACTGTGCGCCGGCGCGGTACTGGCCGCATGCGGCACCGACTCCGACACCACGAGCGGGGAGCCCGTCGCCAAATCCGGCGGCGACACCGCCTCGACGAGCAGCTCAGTGGACCCAGCAACGCTCGACACCGGCAGCTACCCGACCAGTCCGGCACCGGAATTCGGGCGCGCCACCGAAGAGAACATCCTCGATGTCGAAACCCAGCGCCTCGCCGAGTTCGTCGTCGCACCGTTCGAAGTCGACCCCACCCTGGTGTCGGTGAAAATGCCCACCATGGTCATCCGTAGCTCCCAGAACATCGGCGTGGTCATCAACGGCGGAGCATCGGACATCGCCAAGAACAACGGCCTGCTCTACGGGTATGTCTCCACGGCCGCGACCCCGACCGCCGCGATCACCGACCCGTCGAAATCGGTGGTGCAGATGGTGCTGAGATTCAACACCCCCGACGGCGCGGCTGCAGTAGCCCAGCAGATCCACACCGACCTGACCACCGTCGACTCCGACGACACCGGCCTCGACACCCCCGAAAACATCGACATCCTGCCGAACACACTCGTCTCGACGTCCGAGCACAGCTTCGACGCCGGCCCGACAGTCTCGGTCAACGCGCTCACCGCACACGACGACTACCTGCTCTACACCTACGCCAGCGCCCCCGCCGATCAGAAGGACTGGACCGCGAAAGCCATCGCGACCGCGCTCGAACAGCAAGGACCTCTGATCGATCAGTTCCCGGCGCAGCCGACCAAAGATCAGAACGGTGGCCAGTCCGCCGAATTCCCGCTGATCGATCAGGACAAGATCCTTATCTACGCCCTCCCCGAAGAAGACCCGCAGGCTCAGTCCGGCAACGACATGGCCTCCTACGGCCCGCGCGGGATGGCGCACCAGTCGACGAACCCGCCGCTGACCTACCGCGTCCTGAAAGAAACCGGATCCGAGCACAACGCGGTCTACAAGACCAACGTCTACCGCGCCTCCGACGACGCCGGCGCGAGCACCATCGTCGAGGAGTTCCACACCGACCTCACCTCGCAGGGCTACACCGACGCACCGACCCCGCAGGGCCTCCCCGACGCGGTCTGTGTCACCAAGGACACCGTCAACGGCACCCAGGACTACTGCATGGTCACCGTCGGTCGCTACGTCGGCGAAGCATTCGGCCGCGACAACAAGATCGACGTCGATCAACAGATCAGCGCCCAGTACCTGATCCTGCAACAGGCCGACCAGAACGCCTAACCCCGCAGCTGAATCACCCAGGCACATCGAAGCCGTCCGGTACACCCCTGATGAGGGTGTACCGGACGGCTTTCACTGTGTGGTGCAGGAGACGTGAGAACCGACCAGGAAGAAACGCTGCGCAGTGGGCACAAGCACGGTGCTCACCTGCGGGCAGTGATGATCAGAGAGAGGATCACCCGGCGACTCGGTCGGACGAGTCCGTCAGACAGTGGGATCGAGGCTGACGGTGCCCGGTGCGAGCAAGTTCGCGAGTCGTGTCCAGGCCTGGTGAACGCGGGCCTCGACCGTCGCCACCGACACACCCTGATGTTCGGCAATGGTCCGCATACGGCAGGTCGGCTAATTCGGCGAGCACGATCGCTACCCGAACATCCTCCGGGTAGCCGATTCACGGCGTGCTGCACGACCGTCGAGGTGACGATGCGATCGTCGACGCGAGAGCGCGGTGAGCGCGATGCCCGGCTCGCCGGTGACTACGTCGAGACGCTCCACCGGTGTGCGGCGGCGCACGACCGCGAAGGCAGCGTTGGCGGCGATGCGGTGCAGCCACGTGTCGAACCGGGCGCCACCGGTGGAACGTGTGCAGATTCTGCCAAGCCGCGGCGACGGCCGTCCTGCAGGGCGTCGTCCGCATCGCGGGTGGTGCCGGTGATCTATAGGCACCCATGCCAGGCGTGGGGGACGGTAGCGGCCGACCAGGTCGGCGAACGCGGGGTGATCGCTCAGACGGCAGGCAGCGATCAGTTCGGACTGGCCCATCTGCCCCCGATCCGCATTTCAGTGCCCGCTGCGCAGGTGTCCGTCTGAGAATCCGCGCGGCCACAATGGGTGTGGCGCCGACAACATGGCACCCATCGGTAGATACCGGGCAGGGCCGAGCGCCTCGCAGCCACACGGACATACGCCCGTGGAAGGGGGAGGTCAGAGTAGGTCGTCGCCGGGGTGGCCGTCGTGACCGCCCAGGGCGAGGTAACCCGACAGATCGGACTCGCCCGGGCCAGTGTCGCCGATTCCGGTACCCGGATCGATGCCGAGCTCGGCGCCGGAATCGATGTGGCCGGAATCGGTGCAATCGCTGTCGTCGCGGTGGCGGGCGCCTTGACCTGAATCGCTGTCCACAGTGCCCGCATCGGCGCCGCGGTAGTCGTCAGTGTGATCGGCGTCGTCGAGCACGATGCCGTTGTCGAGATCGAGATCGAGGTCGTCGTTCCTCGCAGTGACCGGGAGGTCGTCGTGTTCGGGGACGAGATCGGCGTCGACTACGGCGGCCGGGTCGAAGGCGGCACCGAGGGTGCGCTCCCACACCTCGTCGGGCAGCGGCGCCAGATCACCGGCGAGGCCACGAAGGGTCAAGGACAGCTGATCGTCGGTCATCGTTCCCCTCGCAGACTCGTGTGTCGTCGGTACCGGTGATGTGGACGTGTTCGGTGTGGGCGGGTGTGGTGTGTTCGTGGTGCCGGGGTCACGGCCGTAGCGAGATGACCGTCGTTCGCGTCGACTGCGGCGCCGAGGCGGTCGAGGTCGAGCTGGCTGCGGAGGAGGAGCTGTCCGGCGTCGCTGCGGGAGCGGCGGGTATCAGGTCGGGATCGGGATGGTCGGCGACGAGCATCTGATTGCCGGAGTCGGCCCAGGCCTGCTCGAACTGCTCGATCGGCACTTCGAGTTGGCTGCCGTTCGGGACCCCGGGGTCGGAGAGGATCACGACGCCGCGTTCGTCGTCGATGCCCGCGACGACCAGGACATGGTCGGGGCGCTCGTCCTCGACGCCTTCGCTGCTGGGTTGCCAGATTTCCCCGGAGTCGACCATCGCGATGACGGCGTGCCCGTCGCCCAGTCGGGCGCGGAGATCATCGAGCGATCCGGAGCTGATGGTGGCCGGCACGCCCTGGTCCTCGAGTAGCCGTTCGATGTCGGACAACATCATTCCGGCGGCCGGGTCCTCGGCCGAGAGCAACCCGAGTTCAACGGCGCGGTCGACCAGATGCTGCGGGTCGGTGATGTTCGCGTCGGTGTACTCCGCGACGAGCTGCCCCACGACCGCCGGACCGCAGTATCCGTCGACTTGTTGGTAGAACCAGTCGATCGTCCACTGCACCGGATTACCGTGCACCCGATCTCCGGGCACCCCAACCTCGTCGCCGGTGTCCACGGCGGCACCGGACTCCGGCCCGGCATCGGCATCGGCACCGGTGTCGCTGTCGTGGGCACGCGGAATCGGTCCGGTATCCGGGTCTACGCCGGAGAGGTCGATGGTCGAGAGGTCGATGGTCGAGAGGTCGATGTCGAGTGCCGGGTTGCCGGTGAGGACCGGACTCTGCACACGTGATTGGAGCGAATCATGTTGCGCTGCAACACTGTCCTCGACCGAGCTGCCGCCGAGATGGCCCGTGGGGTGGTCGCCGGCCGACTGCGCTCCGTGATCGATCAGTGCCACGTCGTCGCCGTACGGAACAGTATCGACGGCATGGGCAGTATCGCCGTCTTCGGCACTGTTGTCCCCGTGGGGATCCGAGGCGAGGTGGCCGGCGAGATCGTCTGCGGTAGCGAACGAGAACAGTCCTTCGTCGTCGAACTCGTACATCGGTCGGCTCCCAGAAGATGAATACGGAACAGTGGCAACAACAGTGGGCGCCGCAGTGTCCTCCGCGAGAGAACACGGTGGGAGGACACTGCGGGGTGGGGTCTCGTCTGTCGGGGGTGTCGTCTCAGACGTCGGTGTCGATGCCGCTGTGCGGATCGACGGGGTAGGTGTCGGCCTGGGCGTGGTAGTGATCTTCTGCGGGAATCGAGGCCTCGTAGGCGTCGATGCTGCCGAGGTCGGCGTCCGCCCCCGTCACCACGGTGTCGAGCGAGCCGTCACCGTCGGTGTCGACGCTGGCCAGATCGAAGCGGCCATCGGCATCGGTGTCGACGAGGGAGACGTTGGTGTAGCCGTCGGCATCGGTGTCGAGGATCGCGGTGTCGAAGCGGCCGTCACCGTTCGAATCGATGAGCCGGGTATCGGCATTGCCGTCACCGTCGGTGTCGAGGAGCGTCTCGGTGATCACAGGGCCCTCGATGGTGTCTTGGCGGACCGGGGCACCGGTGACCGGGTCGTGGAAGGTGGCGACATCGACGGTGCCGTCGTCGTCGAGGTCTTCGGCGACGCGGATGGTGCCGTCGCTCTGCTGATCGGCGGCGGTCTCGTAGGTGCCGTTGAGGTCGGTGTCCTGCTCGATCAGGGTGATCGAGCCGTCCTCGTCGTAGTGGGTGATCGTGTCGATGCCGTCGACCCGGGAATGAGTCAGATCGACAAGGCCGTCGCCGTCGACATCCCGCGCAGAGACATAGGTGACCTCTCCGTCGACGCCGATGGCCTCGTTCACCCCTGCCGGTGCCTCGGCGGCCGCTGATGCCGCCGTGGGGTCCGCGCCCGATTCTGTGGTGGTGTCTGCGCTTGTAGCCGTCGGGGTTGCGTCCGCCGGCGCGGGGGTCGTCGCCGACGTCGTAGCCGAGGTCGATGCGGCGGTGTCGCCGTAGGTGGCGGTAGACGGATCGGCAGTGACCTCCGTCGACGAGGCAGCCGGAGCGGATGCGGGCGCCGACGGCGCAGCGGTGGCCGGCTCCGACGCAGTGGTGGTGGTCGTCGCCGGTGCCGGGTCCGGCACCGACGAGTCGGTACCCGTGGCGGTGGTGGTCGCTGTATCGGGCTCGACCTCGACGTCCTCGGCGCCAGTCGCATCTACCGACAAGGGCTCGGATCCGGAAGAGGCAGTGACGGTGCTGGCTTGGTTGATCTCGTCGATTTCGTCGGAGATGGCTTCGTTGACGGCGTCGACCTTCGCATCGATGCTCCCGTTCGGATCGTTGACGATCGCCTCGAGCTTGGCGTCGTACTCGGCGACGTCGGAATCGTCGTACACGCTCTTGTCGTCGTTCTGCATGATGTGTCCTCTCCCAGGGGCGGATCCGAGGGTGTCTCTCGGCTTGTTTTTGCGGTCGATAGTTGGATGCACCCGGAACCGGAAAAGGTTCCCGCCACCGACACACCGGTGTGCGCGGCACCCGGCCGGGGCACCGCACCACCCGGGATCCCACACCAATCGGGGAACCCGAGGCGGGCCTGGCGCCACGAGTACGACCATGAAAAGAGGGGGGTGTCGAACCGTGCACGGTTCGACACCCCCCTCTCCGATACGCCCACTGTGCGGCGCCGGCGGAGTGCTTAGTTGATCAGGCCGGCGCGGCTGAGAAAGGTTTTCGCGCCGTCCATTCCGACGGCATCGCTGTAGTTGAGCATCACCCCGGTGGAGCCGTTGGCGTAGACGATGGAGTACGTATCGCCGTATTCCGGCCCCGACACCGCCGCTGCGGCGGTGCGTGCCACGTTCTCCACTATCTCGTTGTCGGCGACCGCAGTGTTGTTCTGGAAACCCTGCCGCAGGCCCAGTACGTCTTTTTTCGCCTCACGCATATCCACCGAGACGATGATGTAGGAGGACAACCCGTCATCCTCGACGATGCCGCTCAGCAACGAACCGGTCGCCGACATCTGGCACTGCAGCTGCGGGCCACCGTTGTCGGTCTCCCCGGTCTGCTCGCATTCGGAGACCTCCGTCCGTAGTGCGGGCGGAAGAGCGGCGATGACAGCATCTTTCGTCGCAGGCGGCGCCGTCGCACCGCTGTCCCCGCCGGACGCGGCCGCGGGATCCGCAGTCGGCTCCGACGCCGAGCTCTGCCCCGCAGCAGTGACATCGGGGTTGTCGTCGCCCCCGCGGCCGAGTAGAACAATGCTGGCCGCAGCAGCGAGTGCGACGACGACAGCGATACCGGCTCCGGCGAGCACCATCTTCCTGCGCCCACCACCACGATGACCGGTGGCCGTGGCAAAGGGTTCATCCCCCAACGAGGACCGGCCGGACGGCGCGCCAGCCGACGAGCTGGCCGGTGAGGTGGGCCAGGGCGCTGCGAATGCGGCCGTGGACGGTTTCGACACCGCGGGCGCTGGTGCCGGCTGCGTCGACGGACCGGCCTGCGCCGAGGTGGGCGCCGGGTGCCCAGTCAGCTTTTCCTGCGTACGGGTCGGAGCGTGGTGGCCGCTTCGTCCGGTGGGTGCGGCAGCGGCGATCGCGCCCTGTGCCACCACGGTTTTCGGATCGTCGAGGGTGGCGATCGGCCCGAGGTGGCGAAGATGTTCGTGCACCGCGGGGATCCGTGAGGATCCACCGGTGAGGTAGAGCGCATCGAGCTGGCCGGGTTCGGTGACGTGGGCGTCGAGCAACGTCGATCGCGTCAACGTCACTGCCGTGTTCAACACCGGTGCGATCAGTTCGTCGAGCTCGTCGCGGGTGATCTGGAACCGCTCTGAGCGGCCGTCGCCGGTCACGGTGATCGTCGCCGACGGCGCCTCGGAGAGTAGCTCTTTCGCGCGCCGGATCGAATCGTCGAGGCCGTACCGCACGTCCAGCGGTGCTCTGGTGCGCAGGAAGTCCAGCAGGTCCGGATCGCGGACCTCGAGCTGCTGATCGAGCCAGCGTCGCAGGTGCGCATCGAGGTTCTTCCCGCCCAGGCCGTTGTCGCCGCGGGCGGCGACGATGTCGAAACTGCCCTGCGCGTTCGCTTCGAGCACCGCGACGTCGAGGGTGCCGCCGCCGAAGTCGAACACCGCGATCCGTGCGCCGGGGGCGAGGGTGTGGGCGCGGGTGTAGTAGTGCGCGGCGGCGCGGGGCTCGGACACCGTCGCCACCTGCGAGGGATGCATGCCCACCTGCGCGGCGGCATCGAGCAGCACCTGGATTTCGCGGCGCGACCACGCCTCAGGATGGGTCAGGACCAGGACGGCGGGCCGGGTGCCGCCGTGCGCGGCGGCGGCGCGGGTGATCACCGAACTCAGGACCGCAGCCACCGGCACCGCGACGGGGACGGTGTACCCGTTGACGGTCACCACCCCTTGCCCGACGGCGCGTTTCGGGGCCGGAACGAACGCCGCCGGGTTCGATTCGGCGCGATCGACCGCGACATCGCCGACGGCGATACGGTCGGGGGATTCGACGAATACCGACGAGGACATCGTCGTGCGATTGTGCGAGAGCATCAGCGTCTCCACGGCCCCGCTGATCGGGCTCGTGTGCGCGGCGGCGGTGTTCGAGGTACCGAAGTCGATAGCGAGGGTCCACTCACGGGCCGCCATCACCGATCCACCCCCGGTGCAGCCTGCTCGGATAGGCGCCGTAGCGCCCGATCGCACCTGTTCATCTTTCGTGTCCGCCCTTCTCGCATCGGCCCGGCACCATCAGAGGGGCGTGCCGGGACCGGGAAGAAAACTACCGTCATCTGGCAGTTGGATGCACCGAGACCACCGAAAGGTTCCCGCGCGCACCGACGCACCCGGGATATCGACGACCCGGTGCACCGGCCACCGGTGGCACCCGGGGCCTATCGAGAGGGTGTCATCCGGTCGCTGCCGCCGGGCGGGGGTGCACCAGTGCCCGGTTCGGCGCAAACCCTGCTGCGCCCAGGGCCGCATGGAGAGCGCCGGTCTGCTCGGATGTCCAGTGCGCCGGATGGGTGATCACGACCTGTTCCGGGGGTGTCAGGACGCCGATGCGGCGTGCGGCCGCGGCCGCACACTGGGAGAGGGCATCGTCGACGATCTCGTCCACCGACAGCGTCGTCGCCGCTGCACCTCCGGTGATCGGGAGTTGCTCGACCACACCGCCGGTCGTCAGCGTCACCGACGCCGAGGCATGTGTGTCGAACACATCCAGCGTCAGCACCAACAGCTCGTTCATGTCGATCCCGTCCCTCCCACACATCTCGGCCCAGCAGTTCCTGGTGCACTGCACCCGGATCAGAATTCGGCGCTGACACTCTCACGCCGCATCGCGGCTGTCGTCCGTTCGATCTCGCGGCGTGCGCACCCATCGATCGACATCGAGGCACTCGCCGCGCCGGCCTCGTGGTGCGCCGTGCGTTCGGCGTCGGCAACCCCGCGTAGCAGCGTCACAACGCCGGCGATGGCGCGGCGGGCATGAGGGTCGTCGGGGTCGTATCCCTCGTCGATCACAGCCTGGCGGTACTCCGGGTCTTGTTCCACACAGAGTTGGACGCAGCCGAAGCCGGATCGGTTCCACCGAGTAATGCCGATCACACGATCTGGCCGTGTCGGGAGGGGCGAAAGGTCGACTGGTCATCGGATTGTGTCGGTGGGGCACCTGATACTCGAGGGTATGAGGATCCGAACAGTGCTCGGCCCGCCCCTGCCGCACGAGATCGTCCGTGACACCGCTACCGCGATCGTGCTGTCGATGACCCACGAGGAGGAGCCGGCGAGCGCGCAGCCCGATCCGCGCATCGCCCGGACATCGAGGCCAGTCCTACTCTGGTCTCGGCCGGAGTGCGGGCAGGACGCACAGGGTAGATAAGTTCGGGGTTTCGTGTCGGTGCCGCGGTCTACTGTGCGGGGCATGCGCGAGAGCGAGACTGCGGGAGTGGCCGGTGTGTCCGAGCGCGTCCTCGACGAGCTCGCCCACACCCTTGCCGGAAAGCTCGACGTGCTGCTCGACCGGTTGACCGATCGCGCTCTCACCGTCCCCGACGCCGGGACCTCGGCGTGGCGGGAACAGTGGCTTGGCCGCGACAGCGATACCGGACGACAGCACCACGCCCGGCGGCTCTACATCCGCGCGGTGCTCGCCAGCCGGGCAGGAATCAGCGTGCAGGAGGGGTCGATACCGTCGGTGCCCGCCCCCGAGCCTGCAGTCAAGCCCACTCCGCGTGCACGGACCGCCCGTGCGCGTGGGCGTGTCGACGACAACCAACTCGCGATCTTCTAGGGATTCTCGTTCGCCGGGTGTGGGAACCATTCGGGGCTCGGATGCATCCAACTGTGTGGAGGGGTGGTCGGCCGTCTGAGGGGGAGGCCGGCCACCCCTCTCATGCCTCGGCGGACCGCTGTCCGCGGTGAGGCTCAGAAGAGCACAGTGGTTATCGGCCAGCGCTACCTGTGCCCGGAAGTGAACCGAGGTCCGGCAGGACCGGAGCGGACTCTTCGATCGTGACGATGGGCGATGCCTGCTGCACGGTGTACGCGGTCCACGGCACGGTAGCCAGCACCTCGCTCAGGCCTGGATAGTCGGAGATCCAGAGGGTTGCGGGGTCGACGTTCTCGGTGCCGCACGTTGCCAACGCGACATAGGTGCCGGCGGGAATGTCGGTGACCGATTGGGTGCTGACTCCGGGCTGGCCGGCGGGGTCGGTGGAGTACAACGTCTGTCCGGGTCCGATGACTTCCCAGACCGGAGGAAGGACTCCACCCGGTGCGGGAGCCAGTGATGTGGCGCAGGTCAAGGTGTTTCCGGAATTGTTGGTGATCGTGTTGGTCACCGTCGATCCGTCGACTGCGAACGCGTAGGTCACATCCGACGGTCCTGCCGCTGAGGCTGCTGCGGGGAAGGCCAACAGTGCTGGGGCGCAGAGACAAGCGCCGAGTACTACGCGATTGATCGATTTCATCGCAATCCTTTGTCGTCGAGTGAACTATGTCCGAGTTGTCAGTCTGCAGCAAAAAAGACCGAAAGGGATTTTTCGAACCGAACGCAGCCGAGTCAGGCGGAAACCGGTTGAATCCTCGTTGCATCAGCGAGCTCATGTAGAGGCTGGCGCGTTCACACACACCTCGATTCCGGGGACTCCCATGTAGCCGGACGGGTCATCCGCACACGTGGATGCGACGCGAAAATAACTGCACTTCAACGAGTTCAGGAAGCGGTGCCCAAGAACTTTGGGTATGATCGGACCTGCAGATGCGATGCTGCGACGATGCATTGTGGTTCGGGCACGCGGCGTCGATCAAATCTCGGTTTTCGGTGGGTGCGCACAGCGGCTGTTCAGCCAGTACCAACTCGCCGGTGAGGATTGTCGAACTCCGAAAGCAGAGCGGTCAGAGCCTGAGGCCGTGCCCGGGTTGCCGCGTTCGCAGGCATGCCGTGCCCTGTTCGGGGTGCGCACATACCCGCAACTGCCGCCACCACAACCGAGACGATCTCACCGATCCGCGCTCGCTCTGCGGCAGAACAGTCCGAGCCCGGTGTGAGCGTGTCGGTCATCCAGGCGGTCAACACGCTGTAGATGCTCGGCAGACCGGTATCGGCTGCTGCGTTGCTCATTTCGAGAGCATGCAGTGCACGCACCACCGGGTCGGCGTCCGCCTGCTCGAGCAACGCTGTCGCGCACGCCGACACAGTGTCGACCGCGGTCATGCGCTGGTCGCGGCGAGCTTCGCACAGGGCGTTGACCCGGTGGCGCCCTTCGATGTACACCGCGGCCACCAGCCCGGCGCTGGACCGGTACCTCCGCCGCAGACGATCCCGGCCGATCCCGGACGCCGCATGGACCGCGGCGATAGACACTGCACCCAGACCGCGCCCGAGCACCAGCAGGGCCGCCGCTTCGATCGCAGCATCGTGCATCAGGGCCTCCCGCGGAGGTGTCCCGGCCTGAGGGCGTGGGGTATCGAGTGTGCTCACGTCTCGGAGTGTCGCGTGGCGACACTGTTTCGGTGTCGGAGGGCCCGTGAGACAAGTACGAGTATCGCGGTTGCCGCGGTGGTCAGTGCGGCGTCTCGGGTACCGGCTGCGGCGGAGACGACCGCGAACATCGACACGGCGCCGAGGACATCGAGAACCGCTCGCAGTGCGGGGGCATCGAGCAGCACCACCGTCGGCGACGCAGCAGAACCTCTCGGCATCGACGTGGATGGCGCCGATACGGCAGGTGTAGCTGTCGTTGTCGGCTGCGGTGATCGGTGCTCGATCACGCCTCTGGATGCGAGCGGCGAGCCGCGACGATGTCGGTGTCATCGGCGAACATCAAGGTGCCGTCGGAGAGGGCGACCGCCCAGCGGCGCGGTTTACCCCAGTTGCGTCCCACCGACTCCGCGGTCAGCAGAAAGTCGGCGAAATCTTCGACGAGAGTGCCGGCCACGATGTCCCCGCCTGCCCGCCGCACTTGGACTGTGTCACCAACACCGGCCTGTGCATGTGTGAGATGTCCCGATGTGCTCATGACGGTATTGAAACAGACCGCACAGGCGGGGCGACGCGCGCACCCATGGAGCGCAGGGCGCAGTCGCGGTGTGCCGCAGCGGTTACTGTCTGCGGCACACCGCGGCTCCTCTATCGCGTCGACGTCAACGACGGCGCGTGAGAGCGTTCGTCTGCAACTGGAAGCAGATAGCAGTCGGAGATTCGAAGGCTGTGACTACAGGATCGAGAACGTCCGATCGAAGATCGATATAACCGCGGGAGCGAGGCCCGACGAGTCCTCTGCCGTTGCCGACGCGTCGACGCACAGGCGGAGGGGTCAGTGCGCCGCATCGTACGCGTCGACGATCGAGGCGGGGATCCGGCCGCGGTCGGCGATCTCGTATCCCTCGTCGGCGGCCCACTGCCGGATCGCGCGGGTGTCGGAGGGATCGCGCGTAGGCGCAGCCTTCGACTTCGGGGTGGGGGTCGATGCGCTGCCTGCGGGTTTGGGCCGGTGCCGGCGTCCACCGGTGCGGGCGGCGTGGTCGATGTAGTAGCCGAGTTTGCGGTGGAACTCGGCGGCGTTCTTTGCTTTCAAATCGATGACGTAGTCGACGCCGAGCACTGAGAATTCGATGGTTTCGCCGCCACCGTCGTCGATGACAGAACCATCGAGATCGTCGACCAACTCGACGGACATTTTCTTTGCCACGATGCGTGGATACCCTTTTCGCTCGGCGTGTACAACTGGTTGAACACGAGCGTAGCCGTACACGCTCCGAGCGACGGACGTTACCGATGTTGTTGGACCACCACGCCGAAGTCGATCTCGGCACAGACGATCTCGCCCCGCCGCAGTGGTTCACCCCGTCCGCCGGCAGCCCGAAGCGCAACCGTGAGCGAGGATTTCGGAATCGATCGAACCGTCAGCGCCGGATCACGGGCGCAGCAAGATAGGCAGATTCCGGGTCGGACTCATCGCGGACGGTGCTGTCCGTGAGTGTGATCGCGCCGCAGTGATGGGCGCGGTCGCGTCCCTCTGTCTTGGCTGCGTACAGCCCGAGATCGGCGGCGCGGACCATGGAGTCCACCGCTCGCTCCACCCCGGGACGTGCCTGGGAGAGCGGGCTTTCGCCGGTAACCCCAGAGTTGGTGGAGCCGCGGTCGTCATAGGTTCGAGCGACACGGGCGGTGCCGTGAGGTGCCGGCTCGATCTCGACTGTCACAGACCCGGCACTGACAGTGACGTAGCTTGTCGCCCGCACTGTGTCGACGACGGTGGTTGCGAGCGTCGGATGCGCTCCAGGTACGAGGAGAAGGAACTCTTCGCCTCCGATGCGGGCGACGATGGATGCGGGCTGGCCGGGATTGGCTGCGGTCTGTTCCAGTATCCGAGCGACAGCGACGAGCAGGTGGTCACCGGCAGTATGTCCGTAGGTGTCGTTGACTGTCTTGAAGTGATCGACATCGACTACTACGGCAGTCAGGGATACGCCCTGGTCAGCTGCCTTACGAAGCATCGCTTCAGCGGCGGCGAGGAGTCCACGTCGGTTCAGTAGGCCGGTCAGTGAATCGGTGTTGGCAAGTGTCTCCAATCGCTGGCTGACGGCAGTGATGGAGCGTCGAAGTGCGAGGATCAGCGCTACGGGGACCAGCACAGCGGTGACGGCCGCGCCGACCGCGATGATCGTGACGGCGATGCCGGAGGATTTCATGGCGACGGTGGACAGCGTGGTGGCCATGGCCATCGATGCTGTGGTCAGTGCTGCGGTGACGCGGGGCGGGGAGCCAGAGGCGGCAATGGCCGGTACCACTGCAAGCATGGACGTCACTGCGCGTGTTCCGGCGGGGTCGGCGATCAGGTACGCCGAGATCGCCACTCCCAGCATGCCTCCGGATCCGAGGATCGTGAACTGAACCTCGGTGAGGCGTCCGGCGTGGACAGCGATCGCGACCGTGAGGGCGGTGAAAGCGACGATGGCCGTCAGGACCGGGAGCGCGCCGGGCCGTAGGAAGGAGGGCTCGATCAGGGCGATGGCGAGCATCGGGAGCGCACCGGAGGCACTGGCGATGACCATAGCTGTGCGGGTGTCCCACCGTGGGCTCGATGTGGAACGTGGGTCAGGGGGTTGGGCATGGTGCACAGCCATCGTCGGGCGCCTCCGTTGAGTATTCAACTTCTTCCTATCGGCTGTGCACGGGAGAACGTTTCGGCGTCCGATACCCAAGTAGTCGTCGATAGGTGGCGAGCGCGTGTACGCCACCGGCTGCTCGCGGTCGGTTCACGTCTGGAGATGTGAACACAGAGCGGGAAGTCACCGTCCTGACCTCCCATCGCCAGACGTTAGAGCGTCAAGCCTTCTTGACGTACGCAACATCGAGACAACCTGACGGGCTCACGCCTGGCGGGGAATGCGTCCTCATTTTGTCACAGTGACAAAATGAGCTGTGCGCCCAATGAAGTCGACGATTGGTCTGCGCTATCTCGATGGTTGAAGCGCTGGGTGAAGGAGAGTTGAATCCATAGTGATGCAACGGCTTTCCGGGTCTCACAAACTCGTGCGCCCAACCGGCTGCACACGCCGTTGCGAGTTTGCTTGCATGACGAACTATGCCAATGTCAATCAATCATATTCGGATGCAACAGTTTACACCGATAATGAGAATGACATTCATTCCCGATAAGCTAGATTATGTCAGGTAGAAGGCAACGTGTTGCATCTGATGAATCGATCTGAGCGCCTAGCACTGGATCCCAAGACTCAGATCCCCCACCGCTGAAAACTATTTTCCCTGGTCTACCACGCATCTGGCAGTCTGGGATGTGAACAGTCTGGTCTGCTTTGCAGTTCAAAGATCACCCCTTGCATTTCGCGAAGTGATCAGGAACACTAACTCAATGAGTGAGTAGTTCCTCACTCAATCAACCACCGCAGTGCAAGAGTCACGCAAAAACGAGGGACCGATTGTCTGCATCTCGTAGCGCGCTCGCGACGCGAAATGTCGAGGTCAATCGACGGAGGGGTCTCTTGAGCGACGATGACACGTTCATGACGTCAGACATCTGATTTCCCGAACGGGCCGAACTGAATGACAGCGGAAGTGTGGGTACGAGACGTCAGCCGACAGGCGCAAATGGCGCCGTGACTTGACCAATCCGGTCGCCAACTCGCTCATGGTGATACCACCACAAACCTAACCCGCCACCAGATCGGATTGACAACTCAATACTCGGTCCTGTCATTGAAGCAACTCTTGTATCTGACCAACCTGCAAGAACAAGCGATTCAAGGAGCAGTGATGTCCGGCTTGTCCAGTAATGATCGCAGCCACGTGATCGTCGGCGATTCTGATGTTCAACCAAAAACTATCAACAAACGCGCAATCGTGGCCGCCGCGGCCGGTAACGCAGTCGAGCTGTTCGACTGGACTATCTATGCCACTTTTGCGATCTATTTTTCGTCGCGCATGTTTCCGATGGCGAGCCCAGGGTTGGCATTGACTGCCACACTGTCAACGTATGCGATTGCATTCTTCGTACGACCCGTGGGTGGTTACCTTATGGGTCGGTTTGCGGACCGGCACGGTCGGCGCAGTGCAATGATGCTGTCGGTCAGTCTCATGGCAGGTGGATCGACATTCATTGCCATCATGCCGACCTTCGATGTGATCGGTTGGTTCGCACCAATTTTGCTCTTGTCCGCACGAGTTGGCCAGGCTATATCGATGAGCGGCGAACTTCCCAACGCCTCGGCCTATCTGTCCGAGCTGGCCCCCGCCGAGAAGCGCGGAAAATATGTCTCCATAATCTACATCTCTGTCGCCTTTGCTCTGCTCTCTGCCTCCTCGCTTGCCCTGCTTTTAACTTCCATACTCACAACGGAGCAACTTTCGAGCTGGGGCTGGCGCGTACCGTTCGCTCTTGGTGGGCTATTGGGCCTGGTCGTATTATGGTTGCGTCGAGAAATGGATGAAACAGATCAGTTCATACGCAACAAAGTGCGCGCAATGCAGATAACTCAACCCCTTCGAACTACTCTCCGGGACTACCCAGGTTCAGTTGTTCAGGTAATCGGTTTGGTCAGCTTGGGAACTCTTGCTTACTACACGCTTTTCTCTGCAATAATTCCGTTCGCCGTGACTTTCAGGAACGTCGACGCCGGTGACATGTTTCTTGCAATCACAATAGGAACCGGTGTTTTTCTGCTTCTGCAATATCCGATTGGAATGCTATCTGACAAGATTGGCCGGAAACCGCTGCTCCTGGTGTTCTCAGGTGGATACACCATAGTTGCAGTTCCGCTATCCATGTTGATTCGACCGAGCCTGTCGAGTTTGTTGATTGCAGTCCTGATCGGACTCACCCTGCTTTCACTTCATACTGCTGTTGTGTCCGCGGTTCTGAGTGAACTGTTCCCCACCGCGCTTCGAGCTACCGGAATAGGCGCGTGGTACAACCTTGGCACAGCAGTATTTGGTGGTACAGCTCCGCTGATTATCAATGCTTTGGGCAATTCGGGCCGGAGTGATTATTTCTTCTGGTACCTGTCGGCTGTAGCCGCATTTTCATTCATCGTCACAATATTCCTGCCAGAAACGAAGGGCAAGATTCTCGATTGATTGTGATGACTCACTCGAGCTTCGTCCGTGCAGCGTGATGGTACTGACCTGACGTCGCGAAGCCCCTCGAATCTGGAAGGGGGGCTTCGTGTGCTTTTCGTCCGGAGGGCGGCGAAGAACGTCCCGCCGGCGTGCCGTCGCTGTCGTATCGAAGAAAGAGACTTGCGACGCAAAGCCCGGTGAGTGATGGGCTCTTGTCAATGTACCCAACAGCCGAATGTGAACGGCGTCGGCGTCCCGAATCCTGGCACACCAGGAAGTTACCGTCAGCAGTCAGCGGCAGTCAGCGGCAGTCGGCGGCAGTCAGCGGCAGTGCGCAAGGCTTGACCTATGATCAGACAGCTTTTTCTGTCCGGCTATCGAATTGGTGTTGCTCCAGGACACGTAGTGCCGAGTTCTGGTTAGTGAATGCCCAGAGTGCGGACTCTCGCGAATGATGTCGGGTCAGAAAATGTATGTGCAGCGAATCGGACTTTGGTCGATCAGCTCAGAAGGACTGGCGAAAGCTTAGTCCGAGATCGCAGGGGTTCCGCAGGTCTAGGATCACCTTCTCCCACGGTGTCGAACGGACTCGACGACGAGGTGTGTCGGTGCTCTGATCCAGGGGCCGAATCGATTGGACTCGGGCGGGTTTCGTGTGCCGGGGCGATCCAGAACCTCGGCAGTGGTGCGGGGCTGTCGGAGTGTACGAATCTCAGACTGACTGGATCAATGGCAGACTCGGCGTCGCAACTGCTTCGAGTTGCCGAAATTTGCTTCCGTGAAATACCAAGGGAGGTCGGTCGGGTTCGGTGGCGAGTGCGTGTATCTCGAGAACGACTATTCGGTGATCGCCCGCCGCGAACTCGGCATATATAGATGAATCGAGCCACGCCACTGCCTCTTGAATCAGCACCGCTCCGGTATCGTTCGCGCTCCAGCTCAGCGCGCCGAACCGGTCGCCAACTTTCGATGACAAAGACAGACAAGCCTCATCCTGGCCTTGTGCCAGGACACTGATCCCGAGCCTGGGCAGTGCGCGAAGGCGCGGCCATGTTGTCGACGAATTTTGCACGCAGACCGAGACCAGGGCCGGTGTCATGGATACCGAGGTGAACGAGCTCGCTGCGATTCCTACCGGTTCGGATCCGTCCAGTGCGCAGACTGCGGCGACTCCACTCGGGAAGCAGCCGAAGGCTTCTCGTAGGACAGCGTTGTTATCGGTGACCGACGTCAAAACGATCATGTCTGTTTCCTTTCTGGATGGGGCGTTCACAACTCGTAGCTTGCGAGTTGCTCACGCCAATTGGAGTCCTGCAGCGAATTGACAACAGCGGTAAGGAACCGACCCGACAGTGCGCCGTCGATGAGCCGATGATCGTAGGTCAGAGGGAGGTAGCACACCGGGCGCGCCTCGATTGTCTCGGTTCCTGCAGCTGTCGACACCACTCGTGGGAGTCGTCGGACCGCACCAGTGCCGAGGATCGCAACTTCTGGTTGATTGATGATTGGTGTATCGAGAAGAGATCCCGCTCCGCCTATGTTGCTGATCGTGAAGGTGCTTCCGGTCAGTTCGTCGGCGTCGATACTGCCGTTGCGCACCCGCTCCGCCACGTTACCGATGCGACGAGCGAGTTCGGGTAGGGACAGCGAATGTGCGTCTCGTACGACTGGAACAACCAGACCCCCAGGAGTATCGACGGCAATGCCGAGATGTACCCCTGAGTGGTAGATCACTTGCTGCGTGTCATCGTCGATACTGGCGTTGACTTGGGGAAACAGTGGGAGCACATCCAGAACCGACTTTGCGATGAACGCGAGGAAGGTGAGGCCGGCGCTCTCTCGATCGCGGAAGACTTGCTTCACACGGTCGCGTGCGTCCGAGACCGACGAGAGGTCGGCCTCTTGGACGGCGGTCAATTGCGCTGATATGTGCAACGAGTGGGTCATTCGCTGAGCGATGACACGCCGGCGACGCGAAAGCCGGACGACAGAGCCAGGCTCAGCTGCGCTCGATGCCCGGGTCGGGGTGTCGGCGATTGCGACCTGAGGCGTCGTGCCGGAAGATTTGGAAGTCATCGAGTCCTCTCGAATACGCAGCGGCAGGTGAAGCTCAGTCAATGGTTCCGATGACGGCACCGACCTCGTAAGTCGAGCCCGGTGTGCCGCTCTGGCGTAGCACCCCACCGGCGGCCGCTTCGACTTCTACCTCGGTCTTATCGGTGGCGACGGACAACACCGCATCGCCTATCTCGACTGTGGAACCGTCTTCGACAAGCCATTCCAGAATTTCGACTTCGGTCACCGTGACACCCAGACGCGGAACTACTAGATCGGGCATTGAAAGTACCTCCTGCTCGAATGCACCAAAGACTCACTGAGTGAGTGCGCACTCAGTCTTACCGTTTCCTGTACGTTTTCGCAAGAGGCGGGCGGGCGCGCTGTTCGACCCGGATGTCCCCGCACTCCCGTTCGACACCCTGCGGGCGCGGTTCTTCGTGCGATCGCTTGTCAACGAATCACGCTCTGTAACAATGCATTCCCGAAGAGTGGCGGCACCGTCCGCCTCGACGGCTCCCCTCTGCGCCGGTACGTTCTAGACCTGTCGCGCATCGGGGCTGCGCGAGATGTGTCGGCATCTTCTTGCGCGCCTCGGGAATGTCAGCTTGTGCGTTGCGGATCGACCGCAATTCTCGCCGTGAATTTTCGAGGAGGTCACCAGAGGCGGCGCTCGAAGTGCTCTGTAGCAGGGGTGCGGTAGGAGGGTCGGATCCGGTGAGCACCGCAGCGATGCTCTTGACCTTCGCACCATCGTACGGTATGAGTGAGTACTCACGCACCTGAAGGGACGCGCCATGCCTTTAGCCTCAGTGTCCGATGACTCCGATGTGAAGACGGAGTTCGGGCCGTACGACAGATCATGGAACAAGCGCGACTGCATCATCTACGCGCTCGGTGTCGGGGCGGGCATCGATGAACTCGCGTACACCACCGACACCACCCGATGGGCCCCCCAGCAAGTCATCCCTTCGTTCCTGATCAATCAGGGAATTGGAGGTCGCGGATTCCGGCAAGAGTGGATCGGCGACCCGAAACGGACGGTTCATGCAGGTCACCGTCTGGTCATCCACAGCCCCATCTCGGCGATCGGCGCGGTGAAGACCAGTGGTCATGTGGTCGAAACCATCCCCAAGAGCAGCGGTCGGCTCGTGACGGTTGTATGGGAATCGCGTGATGCCGAGTCCAACGTCCTTGTCGCCAGCAATACGATTGCGTATTTCGTCCGGGAGCCGGACGCGAACAGCGCGTCCGTCGAGAGTCGCTTTGCCCTTGGGCGCCGCGTACCTGATTGCGCACCTAGCGCCGAGGTGAGTGAGCAGACGTTAACGACGCAGGCGTTACTGTATCGGTGTTCCGGCGATCCCAACCTGATACACACCGATCCAGAGGTTGCGCGCGCGGTCGGCTTCAAAGGGCCGATCATGCACGGACTGTGCACTCTCGGTTTTGCAACGCGGGCAATCTTGAAAACATTCTGCGCCGGTGACACACAGTCGCTGCGAAGCATCGAGTGTCGTTTTGCTGCACCCGCCTATCCCGGTGACACGCTCACGACGGCGCTGTGGCGCACCGAGGACGGAGTTGCCTTCCGCACGCGTAATCAGGACGGCGTCGTTCTGCTCGATCTTGGTCATGTGGCACTGGCCGAGGACCATGTATGAGCACCGCTGTCATCATCGGCGCATCAGCGATCACGCAACGTACCGATCAGCAGAACCATGGCGTGGATGCAGCAGGTTTGATGCTCGCAGCATGCAAAGCCGCAGCTCCTGCCGCGCTTCTCGAAAGAACCGATCTCATTGTGGTTCCTCAGGGGACCTGGCGGTACGGAGACCCGGGTCGGTTGATTGCCAACGGACTCGCGGCCGATGACGCGCGAACAGTACGGGTAGAGATCGGAGTGCTACAGACGACGATCCTTTCGACCGCGATCGAGGCGGTCGAAGAGGGCCGCGCGGACGTCGCGGTCGTGGTGGGCGGTGAAGCACTCGATCGGCGACGGGTGGCAACCAGAAACGGTCGTCGAGCAACCGAAACGGTGCAGGATTCGAGCGCACGTTCCGACGAAGTCATTGCGCCGACCTCCGGTTTTCGCGGCTTGTACGAGGACGTCTGGGACATCGAAGAGCCCTACATACAGTACGCGCTGCTCGACAGTGCACGGAGGGCCCGCCTCGATCTGTCGATCGACGGGAACGTGCACCAAATCGCCGACCGGTGGGCACAATTCAGTCGAACCGCGGCCGAGAATCCGATGGCGTGGGATCGACACGTGCGAACAGCCGAGGAACTTCTCGACGTGTCGACGCGCGGAAACCGCCCCCTCGCCGCTCCATATACAGGTCAGTTGGTAACCCGAATGCACGTCGATCAAGCTGCAGCGCTGATCATTTGCAGTGTCGACATCGCCGAGAAGTCCGGGATTCCGCGGAGCCAGTGGGTATTTCCACGCCTGACAGTAGATTGCGAGTTGGCTATTCCGGTGGTCGAACGCGCCGACCCGGACTGCTGTCGGCAATGGTCGTTGATCGCGAACGAGCTCGAAGCAGAAATGGGTACCGACCTCTCCTCTATAGATCTTGTCGATCTCTACAGCTGCTTCCCGATCGCCGTGGCCCACCAGGTCGATGCATTTCATCTCAGTGGTCGACCCGAGCTGACCCTGACCGGCGGAATGACATTCGGGGGAGGACCTTTGAACAACTCCGCCCTTCAAGCGATGGCACGCGCCGTCGAGCTTCTGCGCGGTAGTGACCGACACCGCACAGCCTTGGTCACTGCGGTCAGCGGCCTACTGACCAAACAGGGTGCGGTGTTGTTCCAACGTGACACGCCTCAACGTTCGTACGCTCGTATCGATCTCACGGATCTGGCTGCGCAGGTCGTTCACCGCCGACCTGTGGTCGAGTGCCACAGCGGCCCTGCGACGATCCAGGCGGTCACCGTGGTCAGCTCTTCCGACGGCGGCAGCGACCACGCGGTAGCCATAGTTCGCACATCGGATGGCACAGGCACAGTCGTGCGCTCCGCCGACCCACAGGTCGTGCGATCGGTTCGGGAAACCGAGTGGGTCGGCCGAAAGGTTCACGTCGTCGATGGAATGTTCGATACAAGGTCATCGAGCCAATCACAGGAGGTTCTTCGGTGAGCACCGCAGCTGACCACCATGCATCGCATTGGGGTAAGGACATCACTCGCAGGACCGAAGGTGTTCCGTATCTCGTCTACGATCCCCGGGCGACGTCGCTGCTCCAATTGCTCGAGATGTCGACGCGCTGGACGGACCGCGCCGCCTTCGTACATGCCGGCCAGCGACTGACGTACCGCGATCTGGGGCGACTCGCCGACGCCGGGGCAGGGCAACTCCAGGCAGCAGGCCTGATGCCCGGCCAGCGCGTTCTGCTCATCGGCGCCAACACCATCGGATGGGTCGTCTCGTTCTGGGCTGTGTTACGAGCCGGGGGTGTAGTTGTGCTGGGCAACGGGTGGTGGTCCGAACCCGAAGTTCGCCATGCGATCGACTTGACGGCGCCGACGCTTGTTCTGGCAGACGAACGATGCCGCGTCAAAGTCGACACGGCAGTGCCCGTCCTTGCTTGCGAAACGCTCGGAATCGGCGACGTAGATCCAACACCGTCGATACCGATCGGGCAGGAAGACGACCCCGCTGTCATCCAATTCACCTCTGGATCGACAGGGGCACCGAAAGGTGCAGTCCTCTCGCACCGAGCATTGATCGCAAACCAGCACATGCTGTTGCACGTTGCCCGAAAATTGCCTCAGCATCTCGACATCGATGCAGAATTCGAGGTCTCATTGCAAACGGGGCCACTTTTCCACGTCGGAGGGGTGCAAGCTCTGATTCGGTCGATGCTCACCGGTGGCACGATGATCTTTCTGAAACGAAGGTTCGACGCTGCTGAGGTATTGCAGCTGATCGAATCCGAGAGGGTGACCAGATGGGGTGGTCCTCCGACAATGATCAGCCGAGTTCTCGCGCATCCAGAGATTTCACGACGTGACCTCACCTCCTTGACTCACATCAGCTTGGGAGGAGCACCGTCGAGCGCAGCTCTCTCGGCGGAGATCGGCGCTGCATTTCCCTCGGCCTCCCAGGGAGTGTCGCAGATATATGGAATGAGTGAAGCAGGTGGAACACTGTGTGCTGCTTCTGGCCGGGCCTCTGTCGAGCGTCCCGGAGTGACCGGTCGCCCGCTTCCGCTAGTGGAGTTGCGCATCGACACAGCAGGCGCAGACGGAATCGGTGAGGTGGTGGTCCGATCACCGACCGCCATGAGCGGCTACTGGAGCGAGGGTGCTGACCCCGCGATCGAACTCAGTGACGGATGGCTTCGAACGGGCGATCTCGGCCGTCTCGACGAGGATGGATATCTGTTCGTCACCGGTCGAAGCAAAGACGTGATCATTCGCGGCGGTGAGAACATCGCCGCGGTTCACGTGGAGTCTGCGATCGAGCTGCACCCCGATGTCCGCGAGGTCGCTGTTGTCGGGTTGCCGGACCACGATCTCGGTGAGGTAGTCGCTGCCGCTGTTCGTTTGAAGACGGGGTCGCACACCAGTATCGAAGAGCTTCGCGCGTTCGTGGCACCCTCTCTCGCTTATTTCGAAGCACCTGAGCATTGGCAGCTTGTCACAGATCCCCTGCCGGTCAATGCAACGGGGAAGCTCGACAAGCGCGCAATTCGCGCCGGCTGGAGATCCACCGGCCATCTCTAGGTAAGGCTCGATCGCCGACCCGCATCGCGGGCCCGGCGGTCGCGTTCGTCGGACTGTGCCTCGTTGAGTGGGAATGCGCTGTTCTCTGGCCGTGAGCCCATCACACCTAGCGCATCTGGCACACCGATGCACGTGAACTCTGACGGCAGCATAGACCGCTGTGTCGTGATCGAACTACCGAGTCGATCGAGCAGATTTCGGTACCACGACAGAGCGCAGCGTCGCCATACAGAGTCGCCGCAGCGTAATGAAAGAAGTCGCCGCTCCGCCAGTTATCGAACGGCGGCGTTGGTGAGCAGGCACGTCAATGATGTCGTTTCGATGTTGTGGTGTGCTCCGAATTCGCGCGCTTCGATTTCATCGGTCATCAACCGAGGATCGCGCTCGGAAACGAGCTCGCACATGACCACCGCAGGCGGAGCGTCGGCCAAGAGAGCCAGTCGGATTCCGGTCGATGCCAGTCCGGTTCGGTCGACATCGGCGGGAACCCTGAGTGGTTGCACGTGGCCCGGGCGTGAGAAGCTCCCGCTGTGCGCAGACGGGTCTGCGAGGGTCCGCGCGGTGAGCGCCCGATCGTGAGCCGAAATTCCGGTGGTCGTCCCATCGACCGCGTCGACCGTGACGGTGTGCTGGCGCGCTCCACTGTCTTGGACGACGTAGGGCATCGGGGGAATTTGCAGCCGATCGCACCGGTCGGCATCGAGGGCGACGAACACCAAACCAGAGGTGTACCGAATCATGAAGGCCATCAGCGATGTGGTGGCGTGTGCGGCCAGGAACATCAACGCAGCCTCCCCTGTGTGTGCGTCATCGATCACTATGATCGCTCGGCCGGATCTCAGTGCCCCGACAATTTCGTTCATCGTCGCGCCATGACTGGTCACCGCGCCCTGGGGCCACCGCTCAGCAATGTCGACAGGGCTAGCCGGTAGTGCGTCGAAGGTTGTCATCGAAGCTCCTGAGTTGGGGGTAGACGCCCGCCCGTACACGTGTCAGTATGGGTGAGTACTCACTCATACTAGGAGTGGCGATCGGTTCAGTCAACGATCACCTGCGTTGTTCCGATTGCGGTGCGTCGCCTCCATGGGAGGAGATAACGCGCGATGTCGATACGAGAAAGAGAGTCAACAATGCATGTTGGAATGGGAACCGTCTTCCAGGGTTGGGGTGGCACGTTAACCGATGCAGAGGTGTACGACGCCGATGTGTATCTGGCCGATCTGGCGGAGCCGCTCGGTTTCGAATCGATCTGGGGCGTAGAGCATCACTTCACCGACTACACGATGTGTCCGGACATCATCCAGTTCTTGACCTTCATGGCGGCCCGCACAAAGAACGTCAAAGTGGGCTCGATGGTGACGATCCTGCCGTGGCATGACCCGGTCAGACTCGCCGAGCAGATAATCATGCTCGATCACCTCTCCAAGGGTCGCCTGATCCTGGGAATCGGCAGAGGCACAGGGAAAGTGGAGTTCGACGGGTTCCGGCTGGAGATGTCGGAGTCACGTCAGACTTTCATCGAGTCCGCTGAAGCCATCCTCTCGGCGCTGGAAACCGGGATCATGGAATACGACGGCGAGATCATCAAGCAGCCACGGGTCGAGCTCAGACCACGCCCGTACAAGTCCTTCAAGAACCGTGTGTTCTCGGCATCGGTATCACCGGAATCAGCCAAGATCATGGCCGATCTCGGCACCGGACTGTTCGTAGTCCCGCAGAAGCCGTGGCATCGCGTACTGGAAGACGTCGAGAATTTCCGTAAGAGCTTCGACGAGGCATTCCAGGCGCCCCCTCCCCCACCGTTCACGCAAACACTGGTCTTCGTCGACAAGGACGAGAAACGTGCTCGCGAAATCGGGCGCAAGTACCTCGGTGGCTATTGGCACTCGGTGGTGGCGCACTACCAGTTCAACGAGCCTCATTTGACCCAGACCCCGGGTTACGAGTTCCACGCGCAGATGTACAAGCGTTTGACCAAGCCGGGCGGGATGGAAGAAATGACCGATTTCTACCTGTCGCTGGTTCCTTATGGTACACCTGAGCAGGTCTTCGACAAGATCAACGATTTCACCGGCATGCTCGGCGCGCAGGGTCTGATCACGCAGTTCCGTTACGCAGGAATGCCGCTCGACATAGCGGAGGCAAACATGCGCCTGTTCGCTGCCGAAGTGCTGCCGGCGCTGAAGGCACTCGATCACGTGCCGCCGACACCGTTGACCGAGCGCGTGCTACTGGACGCGGGGAACTGACGTCGCCCCAGCGGGCCTTCCGAGAGAATGAAAACGATGAATGCCAGTAAGTCCTACCGTCCTGCTGTGGTGTCGACTGATCTGATCGACACCACAGTCGGGGATCTTCTCCTCGCCGCGTCGGCGGAGACTCCGTTCGCTACGGCGGTCGTCGAGATCGACGCAGCCGACGGCCGTCACTCGTACACGTACGCAGAGTTGCTCGATGCAGCGACCCGGACCGCGCACGAGCTGCAAAGGCGCTACGAACCCGGTGAACGAATCGCGATCTGGTCTCCGAGCTCGCTCAACTGGGAGGTTGTACAGTTCGCCGCGGCCCTGGCCGGGCTTGTCGTCGTGACCATCAATCCTGCGTACAAGGCATCGGAACTCGAATATGTTCTTCGCCAGTCGGGATCATCAGGATTAGCGATGGTGAGCACCTACCGAGGGACCGACCTTCGGGAGATACTCGACAGCGTTCGCCCGGCTCTTCCCGGACTGCGGTACGTCCACGACCTCGACAATTGGAACCCCGATCCCTCCCCCGACGTCCAATTCCGCGACGTAGATCCGCACTCCGCCGCGATGATTCAGTACACCTCGGGCACTACGGGTGCACCCAAGGGTGTTCTGCTCTCTCATCGGGGCATGGTGAACAACGCGCTGCTCTTTGCGTGCCGGTTGGGAATCGGCAACGGCCAAACCTGGCTGAATCCACTGCCGATGTTTCATCTCAGTGGATGCGGATTCGGAGCTATGGGTTCGATGTGGACCCGTTCGACGCATGTCGTGTTTCCTTTCGAAGCCCGGCGCGCGCTGAGACTGATCGAATCCGAACGCGCCGGGTTCATGCCCGCGGTACCCACGATGCTTCATGACATGCTGAACCATGCGGACTTCGCTTCGACGGACGTGAGCTCGTTGAAAGTGGTGATGTCCGGAGCCACCACGGTTCCGCCGGAGGTGGTTCGCCGCGTCGAAGACGATTTCGGAGCGAAGTTTGCGGTCGTTTTCGGACAAACCGAGGTCAGTGGTGTGATCTGCCAGTCGTTCCCCGATGACTCCATCGAAGACAAGGCAGAGTTTGTCGGAAAGCCTCTGGATCACACGGAGATTCGAGTCGTGGACGACGACGGAGACGTCGCCGAGTGCGGGATCTCGGGCGAGATCCAGATCCGAGGATTCGGGGTGATGATCGGTTACTACGATGCGCCGGATCAGACGACGGCAGCACTACTTCCCGATGGCTGGCTGCGAACCGGTGATCTCGGTTCGATGGACGAGCGCGGGTACATTCGTGTGACCGGCCGACTCAAGGACATGATCATCCGGGGCGGCGAGAACATATATCCGCGTGAAATCGAAGACAGGTTGTACGAGCATCCGGACGTGGCGGACGTCGCGGTACTCGGCATTCCTGACGAGCGGTGGGGCGAACAGGTCGCGGCTTTTGTCCGACTGGTCGAACGCGCGGACACAACGGCTGAACAGCTCAGCGAATTTCTCAAATATGACTTCACCGCCACCAAGGTGCCTCGGATTTGGGTTGAAATCGACGAACTACCCCTGACCCCGTCCGGGAAAATCCAGAAATATGTTCTGCGCCAACAATTTCTGGACGGAACGCACACCTTGATGCCCTGATCCGGACTGCCGTCGCCGAACGCGACGACGGCGTACTGACTTCACTATCCCATTACGCTGCAGCGCCTGAACAATGCGCGCAGCCTGTGATGCTTCGAGGAGGGCTCTATCGCTATGCCTCACCCAGTTTACGTCTACGACGCTATGCGAACACCCCGCGGTAAAGGCCGCGGAGGTGCGCTACACGGTGTCAAACCGATCTCTTTGGTCACCGGCCTACTACGCGCCTCCGAGAGTCGAGTGGAAGGGTTCGACCCGACCCAGGTCGACGACCTCGTGCTGGGGTGCGTCAGCCCCCACCGAGATCAAGGAGCCAACATTGCCCGCACCGCGATTCTCGCGGCGCACTGGCCCCAGACTGTCGCAGGAATGCAGCTCAACCGGTTCTGCGCCTCTGGTCTCGAGGCGGTGAACATCGCCGCCCAGAAGATCGCGTCCGGGTGGGAATCCTTGGTCGTCGCCGGCGGCGTGGAGAGCATGTCGCGGGTTGCGATGGGCTCGGACGGCGGTGCGTGGGCCGCTGATCCAGAGACGAATCTGGCGTCCGGTTTCGTTCCGCAAGGCATCGGCGCGGACTTGATCGCCACCCTCGGCGGATACTCACGCATCGATGTAGATACGTACGCAGCACGGTCCCAAGGGCGTGCCGAAAAGGCCTGGTCCGAAGGATACTTCGATAGATCGATCGTTCCGGTACTGGACCTGAACGGCACTACGATCCTCGACCACGACGAGCATCGACGCCCCGCGACGACCGTGGATTCATTGGGTCGCCTCAAACCGGCGTTCGCCGAACTCGGCAAGGTTGGTTTCGATGCAGTAGCACTCGAAAAATACCACTGGGTCGATCATATCGAGCACGTGCACACAGGCGGAAACTCGTCGGGCATCGTGGACGGCGCGTCGTTGGTGATACTCGGAAACGAAAGCATCGGCAAGCAACTTCAGATGATACCGAGGGCCCGAATCGTGGCGACCGCAATAGTGGGAACCGAGCCGACCATCATGTTGACAGGACCGGGACCTGCAGCTCGCAAGGCCCTGACGGTAGCCGGCCTGACGCCCGACGACATCGATCTCTTCGAGGTCAACGAAGCGTTTGCGTCGGTGGTCATGCGGTTCATGAAAGATCTCGACATCAGTGACGAGCGAGTAAACGTCAACGGCGGTGCTATCGCATTGGGCCATCCACTCGGTGCCACGGGTGCGATGTTGGTAGGCACTGTGATCGACGAACTCGAGCGACGTGACCTGCGTCGCGGACTGGTGACGCTGTGTGTAGGCGGCGGCATGGGGATCGCCACAATCGTCGAACGCTACTGAGGAGATCTGATGAGCGACAGTACTATTCAGTGGAGCGAGAACGACGGAATCGTCACCCTCACTCTCGATGATCCGACACAGTCGGTCAATACCATGAACGCCCGCTACACAACATCGATGGCGCACTGTCTGGCACGCCTGAACGCGATGGGACCAACACTGTCGGGAGTGATCCTGACGTCGGGAAAGAAGACGTTCTTCGCCGGTGGCGACCTACACGACCTGGTCAAAGTCAGCCCCGACGACGCGCACTCCTTGACCGAATTCACCACCGAAACGAAGAACCAGCTTCGCTCGCTGGAAACCCTCGGAGTGCCCGTCGTAGCGGCGATCAACGGCAGCGCTCTCGGCGGCGGGCTGGAACTGGCTCTTGCAGCCCACCACCGCATCGTGCTGGACGCGCCACACGTCCGAATCGGTCTACCCGAGGTGACACTGGGACTACTGCCCGGAGGCGGCGGCGTAGTCCGAACCGTACGACTCCTCGGATTGGACACGGCACTGGACGAAGTGTTGCTTCCCGGTAAGACATTTCGGCCCTCAGCTGCGTATGCCCTCGGACTTGTCGACGAGATCGCATCGAGTCGAGATGACCTGATCGACCGTTCACATGCCTGGATCGCGGCTAACCCTGATGCTCGCCAACCTTGGGACTGCGGCGCTGGTGTTCCCGGCGGCACCGCGTACGAGCCTGCGGTCGAAGGCACCCTCGCCGCTCGGACGGCGGGACTACGCGCCCGCAATCACGGTGCTCCCATGCCTGCTCCTGCGGCAATATTGTGCGCCGCCGTAGAGGGCACCCAAGTCGACGTCGATACGGCATTCACCATCGAAACGCGATACTTCGTCTCCCTGGCTACCGGGTTCATTGCCAAGAACATCATCCAGGGGTCGTTCTTCGATGCCCACACAGTCCGATCGGGCGCCAACCGACCAGATCAGGTTCCAGCGCACCTCGCGCACGAGGTCGCCGTCGTCGGCGCTGGAATGATGGGCGCAGGTATCGCTTTGACGGTTGCGTCCGCCGGTTTGACTGTGCATCTGAAAGATGTCGACCTCGCCAGGGCAGAGCATGGAAAGCTGTACGCAGAAAAGGCTCTGAACAAAGCCGTCAAGTCTGGTCGACTCACCTCGGCAGGCGCAACGGAAATCCTTGCCCGCATCCAGCCGACCGCCGGTCTCGCTGGCCTGTCCAACGTCGACCTGGTAATCGAAGCAGTGTTCGAGGACCCGGCTTTGAAAGCCGGGGTGCTCAGTGAGGTGCACACTGCTGTCTCCTCGGACGCTTTGATAGCTTCGAACACCTCGACTCTGCCGATCGCCGGTCTCGCGACCGCCGTCGATCGACCCGAGGATTTCATCGGCCTCCATTTCTTCTCCCCAGTCGATCGTATGGATCTGGTTGAAATCGTCGTCGGGGCCGAGACCAGCGAGAAGTCCGTCGCCCGCGCTTTCGATTTCGTACGCCAACTGGGCAAGACGCCCATAGTGGTGAGCGATGGCCGCGGATTCTTCACCAGCCGGGTGATCTTGAGAAGGTTGCTGGAAGCAGCGGCGATGGTCGGCGAAGGCATCTCACCGACCTCGATCGAAAGGGCTGCGCTCCGTGCGGGCTACCCCGTCGGTACGTTGACCCTGCTGGACGAGACGACGTTGACACTGCCCCATACGATCTACGGACTGTTCCGGGACGATGCCCGTGCACACGGAACTGAGTTCGCGGAACACCCAGGTGACGCTGTGTTGGCAACACTTATCGGTGCCGGCCGCTCCGGCCGCGCGGCCGGAGCTGGCTTCTATGACTACACCGACGGCCGGAGGACCGGATTATGGCCCGGACTGGAGACACATTTCGGTCCGGCAGCGGTGGTGGACGACGTTCAGGAACTGGTCGACCGTCTGCTCTTCGCCGAAGCACTCGAAACTGCGCGATGCCTGGAGGAGAGGATCCTGCGCTCGACCGCCGACGCCAATGTGGGCTCGAGGTTGGGAATAGGGTTTCCTGCCTGGACCGGTGGCGCCGCGCAGTTCATCGCCGGATACCCAGGAGGAGTCGGTGCCTTCTCCGAACGGTCACGGCAATTGGCAGACCGTTACGGCTCCCGATTCACTCCACCGTCCTCGTTGAGCACGCGCCTGGAGGCGAGAACGGATGCGTAGAACTCTCTACGAGGACGACCACGAACAGTTCCGCCGCGGGTTCCGCGCCTTCTTGGACCGAGAAGCAGTGCCGCACATCGACTCTTGGGAAGACGCTGGCACGCCCGACCGTGGTTTCATCGTCAAAGCGGCCGAGGCGGGGTTCCTAGGGTTCGAACTACCGGTTCAGTACGGTGGCCTGGACATCGACGACTTTCGATACAACGCGGTCGTTGCCGAGGAAGTCGTCGCTTCGGGTATGGCGGGCGACACCTTCAGCATGCAGAACGACATCATTGTGCCGTACCTGCTTCGACTGACCACCGACGAGCAGAAGGCCCGGTGGCTGCCCCTGTTCACAAGTGGACGAGGTGTCACAGCGCTGGCGATGACCGAGCCAGGGGCGGGGTCCGATCTCGCTGCCATCACGACCGCCGCGCGACGCGACGGTGAGGATTTGATCCTCAACGGTTCGAAGACGTTCATCACCAGCGGAGCAACCTGCGACCTCGCGATCGTGTTAGCGCGAACCGGCGAAAAGGGCAGTAAGGAAACAAGTCTGGTAGCGGTCGAATTCGGGACTCCCGGATTCGAACGGGGCCGCCCGATGCACAAGATCGGGCGCAAGGCGCAGGACACGGCCGAGTTGTTCTTTACAGATTGTCGGGTGCCGATCGCGAACATCATCGGCGAAGCGGGTGCAGGCTGGCGGCACGCCAAGGCCAATCTGGCCCGCGAACGTTTGTCGATTGCCGTGTCGGCTGCTGCATCGGCCCGGCATGCGCTAGAACTAGCGGTTGCTCACACAACGACACGCAGCGCGTTCGGAGGCCCGTTGTCGGACTTGCAATCCATTCGCATCTCGTTGGGAGAGATGCACGCCGATATCGCAGTAACGCAAGCTTATCTCGATCGCTGCATCGGTGCGCTCAACGCCGGCGAACTGACAGCGGTGGAGGCGGCGGTAGCAAAATTCAAAGCTACCGATCTCCAGTGGGATGTCGTCGATCGCACGCTGCAAATGTTCGGTGGATACGGCTACATGGAGGAGTATCCGATTGCGCGGATATGGCGGGACGCCCGCATTCAGCGTATTTACGGCGGCGCCAACGAAGTGATGAAAGATATTGTCGGACGAGGACTGGTAAGACGATGACCCAGGGTGAACTCAGTGGACGGACTGCCGTAGTGACCGGAGGATCGCGGGGGGTTGGCCGTGCGGTCGCGCTCGCGTTGGCACACAAAGGAGCAGCTGTTGCCGTCAACTACCGTCGTGACCAAGACTCTGCTGCAGACGTCGTCGCGCAGATCATTGCTGCCGGTGGAACCGCACGTGCTTACCAAGCAGAGATCGGCGACGCGGCGAAAATCCAAGCGATGGTGGAAGAGATCCGTCACGACCTCGGGCCCATCGACATCGTGATCAGCAATGCGGGAATCTCGAGCCGCGGGCACGACGTCGCGGACACTCCTCACACCGAGTTCGAGTCCTTGATGAAGGTGCACACCTGGGGGCCGATCCAGTTGATCCAGGCGCTACTGCCCGACCTCAGGCAGGCCGAGAGGGGCGATATCGTGATGATCTCGAGTGCGGCCGTAGCCACTGCGCCAGCCGGAGCTGCGGCGTACACGATGGCCAAGGCCGCGATGGAAACGTGTGTCGCGACGCTGGCGCGGGAGGAACGCCGCAATGGAATACGTGCCAACATCGTTGCGCCGGGTCTGGTATCGACCGATATGGGCCGTCGGCTCGTGAACGCTGCGGCAGGACACGACATACAAGACCTGAACAGTTCGGCCCCGTTCGGACGCGTGTGTACTCCAGACGACGTCGCGGGGGCGGTGAACTGGTTGGTTTCCTCGGACGCCAGCTACGTCTCGGGTCAGAAGATCGGTGTGGACGGTGGGGGTCCGGAGGCCTCTGTCTTCTGACTCTCGTACGTTTCAGCGGTGTCGTCGCTGCAGATGTGGCTACAACCCGCGTTGATCAGATGCGCAATTTCCAGGGCGGGCGCGCAAGTCCTGTACGGCCAGGGGCTCGCGCGAGTCCTGTACGGCCAAGGGCTAGTGGCGGCGACCGAATCCACTGGAGAGTAGCTCCACCAGACTTTCGGACATGTGAGCAGCGTATTCGGGGTCGTCGTTGGAACGTGTGTCCATGGCGATGAAGAAGTGCGATCCGAAGATGACCAAGGACAGCAAGCGTGGATCGATCTGCTGATTGACCGACTTCAGTGATATGTCGAGGGCATCGGCAACTCGACCGATACTCGGCCCGACGAGACGGTCGTAATAGTTCTGGGATCCGCTGTTGCCCTCTGCAGACATGACAGCACCAAGCAACGGCGCGATTTCGGTCATCAAATGTGCTGTTTCTTTGTGGAACTGACGGGCCTGATCTACGCGGTTCTTCTCCCCTACGGCGCCGGCGTACGTCACTGCGGCCGTTTCGACCCGCTTCACCAACTGCTCGAGGACATCGACCACGGCACGTTCGAACAGTACGTCCTTGCTCTTGAAGTATTTGAAGATCGTCCCCTCGGCCACCCCCGCTTGTTCGGCGATCGCTTTCGTCCGAGCTCCTCCCAGACCAGTCTCACTGAAGACCTCACGCGCAGCACGAAGAATCGCCTCTTGCCGCTCTTCGGGAGCGAAACGTTGCAGCTGTATTTGTTCGTCTGGCATATGAGCAGGCTATCAGTTGATGAGCAATCACTCACTCGCAGCGTCCTCCCGTCATTTCTCCCCAAGGGTGAGATCGCGAGATTCGTCCCGGATTCACTTGCGCTTCGGCGTGGCTCGAGTCACACTTGGCCTGAGTGAGTAATTACTCATACATCTCGAAGGTACGTCTCGCTCGGTATTCGGACACGCGAGCGCCGAGCCGGACAGCCCCGCTCTCGTTGTATCGACCGCGCGATCGTCGCGGACTTCTCTGAGCGATCAGAAGAAAGAGGCCACATTGAGTATCGATCTGCTGACCCGTTTGGGAATCTACGAACGGATGTACCGAATCTTCCGAACCGACACCGAGGTTCGAGGACTCATCATGGGCGGTAAGGCCTCGGTGATCTACTATTCGCCACGCGGCCAGGAGGCGATTCCCTCGGCCCTGTCTGCCTTGCTCACCAACGAGGACACGATAACCACGACCTACCGAGGCATGCACGACACCATTGCCAAAGGCGCACCGCTCCGCGAGGTCGTCGCCGAAATCATCGGACGCGCAGGAGGAACCAGCCGCGGCAAGGGTGGGATCATGCACCTGAACGACCCTCGCTGCGGCGTCATGGCGACCTCCGGCATCGTGGGAGGGGCGATCCCCATCGCCAACGGCCTTGCTCTGCGCGCGCAAATGACCGGTAGCGACGCGGTCACGCTGACGTACTTCGGTGACGGCGCAACCAATATCGGAGCCTTTCACGAAGCTATGAACATGGCGGCCGTATGGAAGCTACCGGTGCTGTTCGTCTGTCAGAACAACGAGTACGGCGAATACACCCCTCGCATGGAGTCGATGAACGTCGACCGAATCTCCACCCGTGCGGACGCCTACGGCATGCCCGGAGTAACCGTCGACGGAAATGATCCCGATGCGGTCTACCAGGTCGGCGCGGAAGCTGTTGCACGAGCACGCGCCGGGGACGGACCGACACTGATCGAGGCCAAGACTTACCGCTTCATGGGTCACGTGTTCGGCTCGGACACGATGGCGTACATGCCCAAGGACGAGCGCAAAGCCGCGGTTGCCGCCGACCCGGTGCCGGCCTACAGAGTCACACTCCTCGGAGACGGTGCCTCCGAGGACGACCTCAAGGGAATCGAAGTATCGGTCGATTCGGAAGTCGCCGACGCAATCGAATTCGCACTCGCGTCCCCGACCCCTGATACCGACGATCTCTATACCGATGTCTACGCCGAGGTGGTACCAGCATGAGCGCGACCAAGATGAACATGATCCAAGCATTGGCTGAGACTCTCGATCGCGCCCTCGAAACCGATCCGGACGTCTTCCTCATGGGCGAGGACATCATCGACCCCGTCGGCGGGGCATTCGGCATCACCAAGGGTTTGTCGGCGAAATACGGTCGCGACCGCGTCCGCGAAACCCCCATCTCCGAACAGGCCATCGTCGGAGCGGGTATCGGTGCGGCCATGGCCGGTGCCAAACCCATCTGCGAAGTGATGATCGCCGACTTCTATGCGGTCTGTCTCGATCAGGTGGCCAACCACGCTGCCAAGCTGCGCTACATGTCGGGCGGGCGAACGACCGTCCCGATGGTCATCAGGGGCATGCTCTCCGGCAACTTGAACTTCGCCGCGCAGCATTCACAATCTGTCGAGTCCTGGCTTATCCACGTGCCAGGACTCAAGGTTGCTATCCCGTCGACACCCGCAGACGCGAAAGGGATACTCACTACCGCCATCGAAGATCCGGACCCCGTCATAATCTTGGAACCGGTGGCACTGTACGGCGTCTCCGGCGACGTCCCTTCCGGGGATTACCGCGTGCCGTTGGGCAAAGCCGCGGTGGCCCGCGAGGGCAGCGATGTCACCGTCATCGCGTACGGCACTCAGGTGCCGCTGGCCTTGGACGCCGCGGATCGATTGGCCGTGGAGGGCATTTCGGTGGAGGTCGTCGACCTCCGGTGGTTGCAGCCCTGGGACGAGCAAACGGTGCTCGAATCCGTCCGCAAAACCACCCGCGCGGTCGTTGCTCATCAGGCAGTCCGGCGCGGAGGCTTCGGGGCCGAAATCGCCGCCGTGATCCAAGAGAGCCTATGGGGTGTCCTGAACGCACCCGTAGCTCGAATAGCGGCAGCGAATACACCAGTTCCTTTCGCCTCCGAGCTCGAAAGCAAGCATTTTCCCAACATCGACGACCACATTGCGGCTATCCGCAAGTCCATAGCCAGCTGAGAAAGGATCCAGCGATGAGCACCGAGACCCACCGTCCGATCAGCGCCGAGAACCAGCAGTCCATGCCTACTGTCCAGGGCTACCTCAAACTCGATCGCGGCCACATTCCGGACGCATTGTTCGAACAGTCCACCCACGACCTCGGCAACGATCCGATCGACAAACGGGTGTACACGACCCGCGAATTCCACGAGATCGAACGAGATCGCCTCTGGAAGAGAGTCTGGCAGACGGCGTGCCGCGAGAACGATATTCCCGAAGTCGGAGACCGGATCACCTACGACATCGTCGATCAGTCCATTGTCGTCGTTCGTTCGGCGCCCGATACCTTTCACGCGTTCCACAATGTGTGCATGCACCGCGGCAACCGACTCGTCGACCCGGATGTCGGGGACTCGATGAACAGCACCGAATTCACCTGCAGCTTCCACAAATGGAGCTATAACCTCGACGGAAGCATCAAAGAAATTCCGTGCCGATGGGACTTCCCGGCGGTCCGCGACCAGGACGTACACCTGTCCGAGGTCAAAGTCGCGACGTGGAACGGGTTCGTGTTCGTCAACCTCGATCCCGAGTGCGAGCCATTCGAGCAGTTTCTCGGCGACACACTGCCTGATCACTTCGAGAACTGGCCGCGCGGTCGCTCGTTCAAAGCAGCACACGTAGCAAAGGTCGTTCCGTGCAACTGGAAACTTGCAGCGGAAGCGTTTCTCGAGATCTACCACGCCGTAGGAACACACACCTCGTTCCTGATGTACTCCGGAGACTGCAACGCTCAATACGACTTCTGGGGCAAACACGCCCGCATGATCTCCTGCGTAGGAGTACCGAGCCCGCATCTCGGAGACGTCGACGACCCGCAGATCATCGTGGATGCGATGATCGGCGACTCGATCAGCAACATCATGAACGAAGGCGATCTAGCGAACATGCCTCAACTACCGGAGAACGCCACGCTCGAAGACGCGCGCCAGATGTGCGCCGACTTCGTACGAGGGTCCATGACAGCGATGTCCGGAGTCGACTACACCAACTACAGCGACTCGGAAATGCTCGACGCCGTTCAATACTTCGTCTTCCCCAACCTGGTCCCCTGGGCCGGAAACGCCTTCCCACTGTGTTATCGGGTGCGACCGAACGGTGATGACCACGAGTCGGCGCTCTTCGAAGTCATGATTCTCACCTCCATCCCCGAAGGTGTACCACTGCCCAAGGACACCCCCATGAGAATGACACCACCCGATGAGCCGTGGGGCGAAGCCAAAGAGCTCGGCGGAGTCGGACCGATCATCGATCAAGACATGGTCAATCTGCTCAAACTGCAGCGCGGGGTCAAAACTGACGGACTCAAGAACGTCCACTTCGCCAATTACCAGGAACGCAACATCCGTCATCTTCACAATAACCTGGCAAAGTTCGTTTCCGAGAAGTAGAGATTCGCGTGCCCGAGAACATCGACCGCACCCACGAGGTGCAGGTGCTCCCGAGCGGTCTACAACTCGAAGTGCATCCGGGTGAATCGCTCATGGCCGCCGCCGATCGACTGGGTTATAGCTGGCCCAACATCTGCGGTGGCCATGCGATTTGCGGTGTCTGCAATGTACGGGTCATACACGGGTCGGACAACGCGGACCAACTGACCACGGACGAACGCACGCGGCTGAGACTTCTCGGCCGCGCCGGCGACACCGCGATACGACTAGCGTGCCAACTAACCGTCACCGGGCCACTGACGGTGTACAAGCGCGGAATCAGACCACCCTCGACCGATCCGGCCGCTGACGACCCATAGATCAGTGAGTGAGAACGCGGCCCCACAGAAAGTTCACCTTCTTGTCTGGAATACATTTCGACGTCGTCGTCATCGGCGCAGGTCCGGGCGGCTACGTCGCAGCAATACGGGCATCGCAACTTGGACTGACCACCGCCGTCATCGAAGAAAAGTACTGGGGTGGAGTGTGTCTCAACGTCGGATGCATACCGACGAAGGCGCTGCTGCACAATGCAGAAGTTGCACGACTGGTCACCAAAGAAGCAGCAACCTATGGAATCAACGGGGAAACCAGCGTAGATTTCCGCGTCGCGTTCGATCGAAGCAGGAAAGTTGCCGCTGGACGCAGCAAGGGGGTGCGCTACCTGATGAAAAAGAACGCGATTGCCGAATACAGCGGCCGTGCTGTATTTCTCGATGATCACTCAATTCAGGTCCACGGGACCGACGATACCGTGATCACTTTCGATCATGCCATCGTGGCGACGGGTGCTACGGCACGCCGACTACCCGGAACCAACTCCACCGAGCGCGTCGTCACCTACGAAGAGCAGATACTTTCACCCGAGCTACCCAGCTCGGCAATCATTGTCGGCGCAGGACCAATCGGTGTCGAATTCGCCTACATACTCAGCAGTTATGGCGTCGAGGTAACCATCGTCGAATACGCGGATAGAATCCTGCCACTGGAAGATCGAGACGTTTCATACGAGTTGCAGAAGCGATACAAGAGACTGGGCATCAAGGTGATGACTTCCACGTCTGTAGGAGCGGTGACCGAATCGAACGATCGGGTCACTGTATCGGTGTCGAGCGACAACGAGGTCCGCGAACTTCAGTGCGACAGATTAATTCAGGCAATCGGTTTCATACCCAACACCAGTGGTGTAGGTCTCGAAGCAATAGGAATCACCGCACACCCCGGCGACGCAATAGACGTCGATGCGACGCTGCGCACAGCCTGCGATACCGTCTACGCGGTCGGAGATGTAACCGGCAAGCTCATGCTTGCCCACGTCGCGGAGGCCCAAGGTTTCGCCGCTGCCCAACACATCGCCGGAATGCCCACCCCCACAATCGACTACACCATGATGCCCCGAGCCACGTTCAGCCAGCCGCAAGTGGCCAGCTTCGGATGGACCGAAGAACAAGCGCGAGAGCGTGCCGAGCAACAGGGATGGAACGTAGCGAGCGCACACTTCCCCTTCATGGCCAACGGGAAAGCCCACGGTTTGGGACGGACTGACGGATTTGTCAAAGTACTCAGCGATAGCAATTCGGGATACTTGCTCGGTGCGCACATGGTAGGCCCAGACGTCACCGAGTTGCTGCCCGAGCTCACACTGGCCCGTTCGGCAGGAAACACGGTTTCCGATCTTGCAGCCAATGTTCACGCGCACCCGACCCTGGGAGAAGCGCTACAAGAAGCCTTTCACGGCCTCAACGGACACATGATCAACCTATGACTACCCATCCGAGGTGCGACGCATGACAGTGACTCCGCAGGGCCGCAAACTCTTGCGGATCGAAGTACGCAACCAGCAGACCGCGATCGAAAGAACACCACCGTGGATGAAAACGCGAGCCTCGATCGGCCCCAAATACGCCCAGCTCACTGAACTTGTCGGTAGTCAGGATCTGCACACCGTATGTGAGGAAGCAGGCTGCCCGAACATCTTCGAATGTTGGGAGAACGGCGAAGCCACCTTCTTGATCGGGGGTGACCACTGCACTCGGCGATGTGACTTCTGCCAAATCGACAGCGGCACGCCAGCAAAACTCGACCTGGATGAACCTCGAAGAGTCGCTGAAAGCGTTCAGGCAATGGCGCTCAAATACGCCACGATCACCGGTGTCGCACGTGACGATCTGGCGGACGGCGGCGCCAAGCTGTACGCCGAAACCGTCCGGGCGATCAAACGACTCGACCCTACAATCGGAGTCGAACTGTTGATCCCGGATTTCACCGGCATCGCTGACCAACTGAGGCTGGTGTTCGACTCACGCCCCGACGTGCTCGCGCACAACCTCGAAACCGTTCCCCGCATCTTCAAACGAATCAGACCAGGATTTCGCTACCAACGAAGCCTGGACGTTCTGAAGTCCGCCAGCGACTATGGATTGATCACCAAATCCAACCTCATTCTGGGTATGGGCGAGACCATGGACGAAGTGCGAAACGCGTTGTACGACATGCGTGAGGCAGAATGCGACATCATTACGATTACCCAATACCTGCGGCCCTCGCCCCTCCATCATCCCGTTGCGCGATGGGTTCACCCTGAGGAATTCGACGAACTGGCCCGATACGCCGACGATCTCGGATTTGCGGGCGTTCTCGCCGGTCCACTGGTCCGGTCCTCGTATCGTGCCGCGTACCTGCACGCGCAGGCATCGGGCCGTGAAGCGATCGGCACTCGAACGGAGGACCGGTGAACGAGCTACACAAGACCGAGGACGAACGAATCGTCGACTATGCCCGACGGTGGCTTCCATTCGGTGTGTGCAACCTCGAAGACACGCTGGTCGAATTCGGACTCACCCCCGACCAGTATCTGAGTCGACTCGGCGGGATACTCGAAGGCCTCACGACTTCGTCACTGACTTCTCGAACAAGGCTCGATCTCACGAAACTCCTCACCTCTACCAAGGACCTTCTACGCTCTTCGCGGCGATCAGGTCCCACGGCGATTCGCGAAAATACGAGAACAGGACCACACCATGGGAAACCTTGACGGACAAGTTGTACTAATTACAGGAGCAGCCCGTGGTCAGGGCAGAAGTCACGCTCTCCGACTTGCACGGGAGGGAGCTGACATCATCGCGGTCGACGCATGTTCGCCCATCGCATCGATCCCGTACCCCGCGGCTAACTCCGACGACCTGGCCACGACCGTCGCCGAGGTCGAAGCTCTGGACCGTCGAATCGTTGCCAAAGAAGTAGATATTCGGGATCTGGCGAGCCTGGAGCAGGCAGTGTCCGCCGGCGTGAATGAGCTCGGCCGCCTCGATGTCGTGATCGCCAATGCTGGGATTCTCTCGATGGCGCAGACCCTGGAGATGTCGGAGGACACTTGGGACGAGATGATCGACATCAACCTCACGGGCCAATGGAAGACAATCCGCGCTGCGGCTCCTCACATCGTTGCCGGTGCTCGCGGTGGCTCAATCGTGTTCACCAGTTCACTCGCGACGATGATCACCAGCGAGAATCTTGCTCACTACACAGCGGCAAAAGCCGGCGTCGTCGGGCTGATGCGTGTACTGGCGAAAGAACTTGCGCCGCTCAATATTCGGGTCAATACAGTGCATCCGACCACGGTGGGGACCGCCATGGTTCAGAACGAAGCAATGTACCGCCTGTTCAGGCCCGACTTGGAGAAGCCTGGACGTTCCGATTTCGAAGAGGTCGTGCAATCCCTACAAGGGCTTCCCGTCGCCACCATCGAGCCGATAGACGTGTCCAATGCGATTTACTACCTAGTCTCGGATTCTGGCCGATACATCACCGGGACAGAACACATCATCGATCCAGGCGGCAGGTTATAAAATCGAGGTGTACAACTGGGATCCAAACATGCAGACGAGACAGCCTCCGTGGTCCATCGCTTTCGGCGACAGCTCCTACATGGACCTGCTCTGAGAGACCCGAACAAGCGCGAGCGGCTGATCTGGATTCGAGCTGAGAAGAAATCGAAGTTATCCGGCTGAGCGCCTTTTGACGATCACAGGGATGTCGTTGATCAATGTCACTACTGCGAGTGGCGCCGCGCCTGATCTGCGCAGTAGCATCATCGACTCTGACTCCGGAAATGCGTGCCGGCATCCAGGTTGGCGCTACTTTTCGCGATCGTGCCTCCCGCTGCCAGCGGGTCGCCAGTGTCGAATACTCGCATGGCTCGTCGACGTCAAGTAGCGTGCACCGGATTGCGCTAGCAAAGGCAGTCCGATGCCCTTCGGTCGCCCGATTTCGACGGCACGATGTTCTACGGCGCCGGCGCGCCTTGGACGCTCAGGAGATCAGCGCAGCCGGTGTCAAGTACCTGCACGCGGCGCCGAGGTGGGTCGGTGCACCGGATCACGCTTGCGCACAACAGCATGCGGTCACCTGTGATGAGATGATGGTCATTGCCGATAAAAACTATTTCATGTCAGGTAGAACCGTCAGGACCTCGTGACGCTTCTGTGGGCGCCGGTGACAATGCGAATCAAGAGGGAGTGGCCTCGTCGCCCAACAGATCGAGGGTGCGCTGCAGGAGTGCTTCGATCCGGTCCTCGACGTCGTCGACCATGCCCGTGACATCGGCCAGCGCGGTGTGCGCGCGGCGCCGGGCGTCGACACCAGCGCGGTAGTAACCGTCATCGAGCTCCGGCGATACGGGGGCGTTGTCGGCAACGACGGCCCGGATGTGCTCGACGTCCGAGAGTGGATTGCTGATGCGGCGCCGCGGGGTGTGCAGCGGTGAGAGCCCGGTGCGGTGCGCGGCGATCACCGATCCGATCTCGGCAGCGGTCATCGGAGCGGCCGGCAACGGTAGGTGGCCCCACCGGTCGATCGGGACCGCGACCGGACCGCCGCGGTGCGGCAACGCGGTCACGTCGGGAAACGTGTTGCGCTGCAGATGCTCTGCGAGCAACGCGGTCGAGGGATACCGGTCGGAGAACTGTAAGACCGTGTGCCACCGCTCCCACACTTCGACCGGCTGGAAGCCAGTGACCTCGTGGGGGTCGATGCGGATGCGGTGGTGTCCGGCGATCCAGATGCTGCCCCCGTCGACGCTGACGTCGCCGCAGTCGAGTTCTGCAATAGCGTTGTAGGACAGGCCCGCTCCGGCCAAGAGAAGGAGTACGGCGTCGCGGCGTCCGAACAGCGCTGCCGTCGATCCGGACGTCGGCAGTGCGGCCGCAATGGCCTGGTACTGCGCGGCACGTCGGATGGTTCGGTCGGCGCGCGCAGAGTCCAGCGCGAGCCGCATCGAGGTGATCCGTCCGGGGGCGGGGTGGCCGGCGTCGAGGTGTGCGCGGTTGATCGCCGATACCCGGCGCAGCTGCACGGTGTCGCCGGCGGGGTTCTCGTCGAGGAACTGCGCCAACGTGATCGGCGAGGCGGGGAGCGGCGAGGTGTCGGCGGCCGCGCACCAATCGACGAACAGCGCCCACTGGTAGCGGTACCCCCTCACCGCACTCCCTTGTCTCGACGCCACCTGTGCGACGGTACCGGCCTGAACCGACAGATCAGGGTCAGCGGCGCCTGCGTTCCACCAGGATCTCCACGGCCCTATCCGGGTACGTCTCTGCCTTCACGGTGAAACCTGGTGGCCAGACGACAGTCACCGTGCTGATCGATGACAAGAGCCACAGGACCCATGCGGTCCTGTGGCTCGTCGACGTTGTGAGGAGGAACTACTCTGCGAGTTTGGCGATCGACTGCGCCCACAGGAAGTACTTGTTGCGCCCGAGATCGCCAATGGTCTTGATGTTGAACGCAGCTTTGAGGTGCTCGGCGTCGCCCGGGCTGACACCCTGCAGGGCCTCGACGGGTGCGTCGACGAGTTCGGTGAGCGGCTTGTCTTCGTACGCCTTGTCGAGCTTGTCAGCGATTCCAGCCATGGATATGCCTCCTACGTCTCGGGTGCTGACGCCCGGTTCGGGCGCCGCCATCCGAGGGTACGGAACCGTACCTGAGAACAGGGTGTGTTCACGTGCCCGTCACGATCGACCGGTTCACTGGCAGGGTGACCTCCCCCGCCGGCTACGACGCCACGTTCCTGTCCCCAATCGAACTCGATGCGCCCACGCGCACCGGGCTGGTCGTGCTGCCGTACACCCACTTCACAGTGGCGATCGATCCTGTCCGGCGTCTCGCGGCATCTACGGCGGTGAACATCGAGGGATCCCAGCTGCGTGAGGTCGAGCGCGGTGACGACTGGCAGCTCGATCCGCGGCTCCCGGCCGCGCAGCAGGCCGGCCCGGAGTTGTATGCCAGCAACAATCTCGACCGCGGGCATCTGGTGCGCCGCCGCGACCCGGTCTGGGGCACCGCCGCGATCGCCGAGCAGGCCAATGCCGACACCTTCCACTACACGGTGTGTGCGCCGCAGACCGCGACCTTGAACCAGTCCAAAACCCTGTGGCTGGGGCTCGAGGACTACGTGCTCGACCACGCCCGGCAGTACGGGCAGCGATTGTCGGTGTTCTCGGGCTGCATCTTCGCCGACGACGATCCGGTGTACCGAGGCGTTCCGATCCCGCGCCGGTTCTTCAAAATCGCTGCTTGGCAGGAGGATACGGTTCTTGCAGCGACGGGGTACGTCCTCGATCAAACTCCGTCGCTGGGCCCGATCCTCGAACGCCCCGCCCGCGCCGAGACCGCTACTCCTCCACTCGGCCCGTACCGGACCTTCCAGGTACCGATCGAGGACATCGCAGGCGCGACTGATCTGTCGATGGGCCAACTCGTTGCCGCGGATCGGTACGCGCTTCAGCCCGCTGCACGGCTCGAAGCCCGGCGGTGGACCGAACTGTCGTCCTACGCTGACATCGTCGTGTAGCACCAGAATGCGACTTCGGTTGACCTACTTGACTTGACCTGATTGACCTTAGTATCGTGGGTGGCATGAGCACGCCACTGCAGGACCTCGTCGCCGCCGAACTCGCCGCCAGCGGACTCGACGGAACCGAGCTGAACCCGAGCGATGTCGCGTACGTCGAGAACGGGATCCGCAGCGTGCTCTCCGGGCTGAAGGCGCGCCGTGCCTGGGAGAACCATATCGGCGCGATCCTCACCCACAAGCAGGTGTTGGACGTGACCGGGTGGACGAAACAAGCACTGAGCCAAGCAGTCCGCGATCATCGCGTGCTGCGACTGGTCGCCGCAGACGGGTCGGTGGGGTACTCCGTGGCAGGGTTCGACGACAACACGCCTGCACGGCCGATCCTCGGCATCAAAGACGTCCTGCGGGCGTGGGCAGGTACCGATGCCGGCGGGTGGATGGCCGCGTCGTGGCTGATGACCGAGCAACCCGAACTCGGCGGACGCACGCCGCGGCAGGCATTGCTGGACGGTGACGGGCCGTCGGTGGTAGATCTTGCACGCGCGGCGACCGAGCAGCTCGCCGCGTGAGCGCTCCGCGTACCGCACTGCATCTACTCGCCCCTCCCCCGCCGGATCACCTCCGTGATCGCTTCCCTGCCTTCAGGGTTCAGGCCGGCACGGAGGTGTTTCGCTGCCACAGCGCTACCCGCGGACCGTTGTGGTTCGCGAACGGCGGATACGGACGCTTCGACCTCGCCGACACCCATGGCACCTGCTACACCGCCGAGTCCGAACAGATCACCCTCCTCGAAACGTGGGGCGGGATGCGGGTCGTCCCGAGCACCGAACTCACCGCACGCGCAGTCACACGCCTTCAGGCAACCGCCACACGTGTACTCGCGGATCTGACATCGAACGCTGCTGCTCAGTTCGGCGTCACCGCAGAAATATTCAGCACTGGGAACTACCAGCTGACACAGCTGTGGGCGTCGGTGCTTCGCAGTGCAGGATTCGCCGGGATCCGATACTGGGCCCGGCACGACCTCGCACATACCCACGCCTGCCTGGCCCTCTTCGACACTGCCGGCGCCCACACATCCGCCGGCGACAATCCGCAGAGCTATGCGGTGACCACGACCGACACGCTCTCCGAACGACCAGACCTGATAGACGCACTACAACGCGACACCGGCATCACCGTTCTCCCCGTCCCACCGTCTCTCTGACGCTGACGGCCGGGGTGGTGGAGCACGCACGAGCTCGGCCGCCGTCATTCATGAAACGGTGCACCCGCGCTCCGCCGGAGTCATTCGAACAGCCGACAGTCTCGGCGCAGCGAACGCTGCGTGAAGGGCAGTTACCGCACCGTCAACAGATCTTGACGCAAACCGACGTCTGCGTAGCCCTGCAGTGATTCACCGAATTGATCGATGTATGCGAGCAATCAAGTTCTGTCTGTCCGTGAGGATGTCAAGTAGGTAGACCATTGGGACGAGAACAATGTCGGACGGAAGGTGTCCACTGTGTTCGGCAAGGACTTGGGCATTGTTGTTAAAACCGTGCGTTGTGTTGCGCCGCGCATTCCAGAGCTGTAGCAACCGAGATGTCTCTGTTGAATCAGGATCGCGACTCGGAACGAAGAAACCGTCCACGACCTGCTCCGACGCGCGAAGGGCTCGGTATGCCGGAGCCATAATCAGCGGCAGTATCCGGGCAGGTACATGAGTCTCGATGGCGGCGATGCGCTTACGTAGACGTTGTGGAGTCATCAGTTGTCCGATGCCGTTACTGCCGGTGAAAGTATCTCCGAGAATATCCATTGCCGGGAACATGAGCATCAGTTGTGCGTTGTGGTCGCGAGGATGGCGGGTGATCGCGCTGATGCGTGCCAGTAGCTGTTCGAAGTTCAGCATCCAACGTTGGTGCGCGGTGGGGGCGTAATTCTGTTGCGCATCGACGTAGGTTATTGGAGCAAATAGGTCCAAGAGTGTCTGGTTCAGACGTGAGGTCCACCAGTCCACTGCTTCGGAGAACGCAGCCTTGTGAAGTTTTCCCGAGTCGTACGACTCTTTGTCGAAATCTCTGGACGGGTTGTCGTGCGACAGGATCCGCAGCGTGTCCAGTGCGTCTCGGCTTGCACCCTGCCCTAGGCCGGGAAGTCGGCGTCCGAGCGAGTAGATAATGAGCTGACCGAATCGAGGTGCAGCGAAGCCCCACATGGTTGGCGAAAGGTTTCCGAGTAAAGGTGCGTAGTAGAGCCCTCCGAAGATTGTACCTTCAAGGAGTGCACTTGATGATTGAAAAGCGAGAGCGTCCGGGTCCGTCTTCGACTCGGCAATAATCTCTTCCACTGTGTTGTACTGCAACCTCAAAAAGATCTGGGGCAGCTTTGTCCAGCGGTAAACTGTCTCGTGCAGACGAATGTCGTGCACAGAGTGGTGCGGGAAAAGAGGCTCGCTAGTTCCATCGTCATTGATGAGCGGCACCTCGGCCAAGGTATCGCTCCCCCATTGAGTCGCTGCGGGGACCTGATGATCCGCTACGGCGATCAGTGTCGTGATGATTCGATCGAAAAGGGCTGCAAGAGTGCCTGCTTCGTCGAGCGATCGAACCAGATCTTCGAAGTCTTCGGCGAGGTCCACGCTCATGCCGCCGGCTACCTGCGGTGTGGGTGAAGTGGAGACATCGAATCGGCTGCGTGAAAGCGCCGGTCCGTGCAGTACCTGTGACGTTACGGCGGTTACCTGTTCTGCCGAGACGTGCCAGACGGTGTCACCGGCGCCGGGTGGCTGGTCTATATTCAGTCCGAAATGCTGCAGCATTCCCGCAGGTTGGCTTCCGAACATCTGAGGTGGAATGGTGATTTTCAAAGCAAGTGCCCGTCAGTCGGCAGATTGAGTTCACCGGCGCAATGCTCGGCTGTTTGGACCACGGTGCCACGATACGGTTGGCAGCCGACACATGACTTGCGAAGGTGCAGTGTTCGGACGTGCGGTATTCGTCTGGCGTCAAAGGCCTATGCCAAGGACGGCGTTCCCCTCAAGGGGTGCGTGTTCGCGACGGTACACCTCGACGGAATCGAGACTGGCGTGCCCGGTCTGGCGGGCGATGGCGGATCCGTCGGCACCGTTGCGGGCGCCTTGGGTGACGAACCCGGCGCGCAGCGAGTGCCCGCCGAGTTTGGCGAGCGCGGTCGGGTCGTAGCCCGCGTGTTCGGCGCGGCGACGGATCGTCTGGTGGATTGCGGCCCCGGACAGTGCGGTGTTCCCAAGGTTGCCGTTCTTCGCGACTGCCCGCATTAGCGGTGCGCGGGCGGCGGTGCGGGGCACTCCTCCCCTGCACACATGCGCGTCGAACGGTTCCCCCTTGCGGAGGAGTCGGATGACCGAGGGCCTGCCGCCGACATCGAATGCGGCGACGACCTGGATCCAGCGGACGTAGGCGCAGGGTGGGCAGGTCTCGTGAGACTCCGTATACGGGAGGGCTTTCACCGTTCCCCTGCCCTCTTGGTCGGTCTTCGACTTTCGAAGTCGAACGTGCAGGCCGTCGTGCCGATTCACGGTGACGTCCCCGCACGCCAGCTCCGACAACTCGCTGCGGCGGAATGCGCCGGCGAACCCAAGGAGCAGGATCGCGGAGTCGCGGCGTTCCAACACTTCGTCGGCCCACCCGCGGCTGCGTTCCCTCGCGGTCAACACCAAGACGCGAATGTCCTCGACCAACAGTGGGTCTCGCGGGGTGCGGGGCCGGTCCCCCACGGCGGCGTACTCCCGTCTGATTCCGGAGAGGGTCGCGGTGACGAGCTCGTGCGCGGTCGGGGACAAATGTCCGGTGGTGCGGTGTTGGTGGTTGATCGCGGCGATCCAGGTGCCGAAGGTGGCGACGGCGTAGGCCCGCTCCCCCGTTTCGGAACGGGAGTCGGCGGCGTCGACGAGATAGGCGGCGACGGTCACCGGGTGCGCCGGCAATGCGCAATGCCCCTCTCGCTCGGACCAGCCGGTGAAGCGTCGCCATGCGGCGGCGTAGGTCTTGCGGGTGCCTTCCGACCGCGAAGCTTCGACCGCTTTCGCGATCCGCTTCGCGACCGCGGGCGGGATCTGGGGCTCTACTGCCGTCGATACGAGCCCTGCCGTGCCCTCAGAGGCGCCTGACGGGGGTGTTCGGGCTGGTCGAAAGTCCATATCGGCAGCGTAGCTCAGTCCACCGTCATATTGCGGAGCAAAAACTGTGCTGAACTGGTGTTTCGGACCAGACGCTGCGGAAAATGCAATTTACGTTTATGTAAACCGATAAATTTGGGGTGACTGTGGTGGTGCGTAACCCACGAGTCTGGCCCTGGCCGTGAGAGCGCCAGTGGCAGCGGTGAGCAGCCTCGTTATGGGGTGCTCGATACCGCAGGAGCGTGCTTAAGAGTCACCAGGGCTTTTACCGCACAACAGTCTGAACTGCGGAGTTCTCGAACTGGGTCTGGGTGATGGGGTCAGTTGGCGTATCTCGTAGGTAGTGAACGACACTCACATCGGCTGCGGCTCTTCGCGTCTGTCCAATTCGAGGGCTGAGGTTAGGCTTCGCCCCGCATCTATCCCCCCAGGGTCGCGAGCGTCCGGTAAGTGGTCTGGGGGGTCGTGGCCGGGTACGCGTTGCTTGTCGTGATGGCGGCCCTGGTCAAGCCGGCAGATGGCACCTCGCTCGACTGCAGCGTTCAGCGCCGTTCACCGGATTTGTGCGTAAGGAGGCGAACGTTTCGATCGTTAACGCAGGGTCACCGTTGAGCGTTCGCGCCGGGCCGCCGTTAACCGTTCGTCACGGGAGACGGGTTCGGGTGGAATTCGACCTTGGGGTGCCGTGGCGGGCTGACTCGCGCCCAATCCCCGTCGGAGAAGATGCCGATTTGTGGCGTCAGTACCGTGACACAGGCAATGTTCCGGGAGGCAGTATGCAGGTATGCGGGTGCATTTGGGCTGCAATGCCGAGTCTGAAAGAGATTTGTCACTGTGACGGAGACTCTTGTCCACCTCAAGTAGCAGGGTGACGCAACAGGACCTGCCCTCTGTGCGGTGCCCCGTCTTTCAAGTACTTTCGGGCGGCCCACGCGTACGCCCACGCGTACGCCCACGCGTACGCCCATACAGACGGCCATATGAACGGCTGTCGGCCCAACTGGTTGAAGGGCTCAGCTGTAGTTGCAAATTGCCGCGTCTGTCTTCGTTGCACCAGCTGCGTAACCAATCCGGCCCCACACTGAAGACCCATATGTATGCCCATACGTAATGCTGCACTATCTGACCGGCGTAGAGCTGTCGCCGGACGGACCCCGATGTTGGGCGGCCGATTTCAGCCGAACGAGTAGCGGGCGCGGATTGATCCACAAGCGCGCTAGTCGACCGCCTGTATGCGGGCACGGCGGAGTTGTTCCTCGCATGGTGACTAGCCGCACCCTAGCGATGCGCAACAGTCGTGTGGAGAGATCTGCCCTCGATCCGCGTGCACGCCCGGAATTTGTGCAGCTTGCCAACGTGCGGCGCCACCTGTAAATGATGCGGCTGCGCCCGATCCAATACTGGCGGTCTGCCCGAATTGGCACGCGTTAACCGGACTCTCTCTTCCCCATTCTGGGATGTCGTCAGATGCTCGCATTCAACGCACAGCGTTCTGCGCGGTCCGTGGCCGTGCCATCGAGTGATCTGCAATCTCTGTACCTCGGAGTGGGCTGCCTCCTGCCAAGTCTGACACTCTGAAATGGAAGTTCTTTTCAAACCAATCTCGGTGGCACTGTACGGCCGGTTGACTCGCAGGCGTTCCAAGTCGACTACACTTACTTAGGGTGTGACCTGCTGATTTGTCCAATCTGCCGGTAGGTCCGCAAGTAAGCCCATACATACGGCCATACATACGGCCCGAAGGGGGGCTTAAGCAATGGCCGTAAGAGTGGTCGTTAAAGTGCTCAGGGCAACGGGTATCGCGGCGGTCGCATGGGCGGACATGTAGAAGTACCGTGGCCGGTGCGTAACACCGTTCGGATAGCTGGCCTCAAACCTGGCCGTCTGCGCGGCGGCGCATGCGTCCGTGCGATTGGTCTGTCATCTGTACGCAAGCCACGCCTGTTATGCAACCGCTTTACTTGCTGTCTGTAGAACTGCATCAAGGCACACACGATGCACCGCACGGCAAGCCTTTCGCCGGGCGCTTTCAACGGCTTGTGCGACAGCGGGCAGTGCGTCTAGTTGCATGACTACCGCGACGGTTGTAAAGGCAGTTTTAAAGCCAGCCGTTCATAAGCACCGGCAGTCGGCTTTATGTCGGGTCGTTTCAAAAGCCAGCAGTAGGCTCTGCTGCACATCCTGATGCCCGGCCACACCTCAGCGCTGACGCAGGGCCGCGCCTAAAGCTCTGCATAAAGTTGTGCGGCCGCGCGTGTCGGAGACCGCAGGTGCGTCGCTAGTCCAGTACCTTTATGCGTGTGACGACAACCGCAGCTTCACGGACAGTGCTGGTCGCTAACCAGAAGGGTGGCGTCGGCAAAAGTTCGATCGTGTCGGCCGTGGCGGGCATGGTCGCCGCAGCGGGGCGGCGCGTGCTTGTCGTCGACGCCGACCAACAAGCCAACGTCTCCTCGTCTGACCTCGGGGTTGAAGGCGACGGCGGACGCGGATTGAGTATGGCGTTGCAGTTCTCGCAAGCATTGACTCCTGTCCGGAATGTTCGCCCAAACCTCGATGTCGTCCCGGGTGGCCCGGCGCTCGCCGTTGTTGCGTCTGTAGCAGCAACCGCGTCGCAGACTGGAATCGATCTGCGCGGCAACCTATCGAAGACGCTGAACGAGTTGGATGAAACCGAGAATTACGACTTAGTTCTAATCGACTCCGGTCCCGGCGATGCCCCCCTTCTTGAGGCCCTACTCGGGACGGCTCGATACCTCGTCGTACCCACCAAGGATGACGACGCCAGCTTGTCTGGTGTCGAACTACTCGCGATGCGATACCTACGGGCGCGGCAAGCTGGATCCAAGATTCAACTTTTGGGTGTTGTCCTTTTTGACACAAATCCCCGCGCGACGGCACGAAATCGCGAAGTCTTCGACCAAGTCAACGAACTTCTCGAAGGCAGCGGCGCTGACCCGTTCGAATCGTTTATACGATCGGATCGTGCTGCAGCAGTAGATCTTCGAACACGTCATCTCACTCCGTCGGAACTGGTCGAAGCAGCTGAGTCTGACCAGAAAAGTCGTCTGCAGAGACTGCGTCAGAAGGGTAAGTCCAGCGACCGCCTGTGGTCCCGCGATCCATCCGGGCTGGCATCGGACTACCAAGGCTTAACTCGCGAGATACTCAGCCGTGTCGCGAACGCAGAACGCAAACAGGTTGCAGGCGGTGTCGCGTGACTACACGAAAGCGCCGGGCCGCATTTGATCCGAATGCACTCAACGATCTAGACGAACTGCTCCCACCGCTCAATCTCGTCCGAGACGCTGCAGCGGCGGGCAGCGCTACCGCGGTTAACACCGAACGCGACAACGCTGACCAAAATAGTGTTGCGACGGCCGCCCAGGAGGTCGTCGATTCGAACGGCGACCGAGCAGGGCGCGCTCACGCACTCGCAGTAGTAGCGGACGACCAGCCAGAAACGTACGACGATTCCGACCGAGGCTCGGTAGCAGATGAGCCTGCAGAATTCGAAGAACACACCCCGGCAGTCACTACGCAAACCGGGACCGAGGACAAGCAGAACTCGCCACGCCGGGCGGACGCACGACGAAAGAACGTAAGAAAAGACTCGGCGACAACCAGCGCAAACCGTGTCGCACCACCCGAGGTAGCTTTGCCTTATGAGGTCTACGGCGCCTTGCGGTCACTCACGTTGGAGGAGCGGACTGCGAATGCGGTAACGGCACGTACATACGGTCAAGTTGTACTCGACGCGGTTGAAGAGCACGCGGACGAGCTGAAGGCACATTGGGCGGGTGCAGTCGCGAGCGCAAGTACGGGCTTGTTCAAAAGGGCGGACGGAAGGCCCACACGTAGGCGACACAATGCACCCCTGTCTCGTGTTCCGCTCGCTGGAGTCATTAACTCCGACGCGGCGCTTCTCGATCAGCTAGCTAGTGACTGGGGCGCGGGCAGTCGAAGCGCCCTAGTCGAACAAGCTCTGCGTCTGTACCTACGGGTCACCTGACTCCTGGCGTTGAACAGGGTGCGCTCCGCTTTCGTCGAGCCCTGGAGCTTCCGCGTTTAGAAGACGTACAGCCCAAGGCCGATCTCCCGCTCACGTACGCCATTTCGCCTCCCAAGCGCAGTCCGACGTAGCTGCAGCAGACACAGTCCACCTTTCAAAGGAGTCTCAACGGACATGCGCACCGATCAGAGCCGTACAAGCGGTTCGCCACCTGTGCTTGCAGTTCATCCGCAGGTGCTGTTCGCCGCGTTGATGACCGGTATCGCCTTGACCGTTGGCATCGCAGCATCGTCATTTTGGCTGTCTTTCGCCGCGCTCCGAGAGCTGGCGATTATGGCCGGGACCGATCCAGGACGAGCGTGGGTCTTGCCCGTCGTTCTTGACGGGGCGATTGTCGCCACGACGGTCATAGCGCTGGCTTTATCGCATCACACAGACGCTGGAACAGTCCGTGGTCGCAATTTTGTGCTGGGGATGCTGGCAGTCGCGGCTGGGGCCTCGATCCTTGGCAACGCTTATCACGCAACGTCGACCCCCAATACGGTTCCGCCTGTAGTTGCAGCCGCAATCGCGACTGTTGCGCCGATCTTCCTGCTGGGCATGACCGAGGTACTTGCCGTGATCCTGCGTGCGCCACGAAGGCGTGAAGAGGTCCTGGCGGAGTCGCAACCTCAGCAGCTGCATCCCTATCTGGACCGGTCAAACGCCGAAGCTTCGTCGCCCATGACGCATCCGAGCGGAGGGCTCGATCCAGCTATCTGGGAGACGGTGCTTGTCTACCTCCAACACCCAGAATGGTCTTACAGCGATGTCGCAAACGAGCTCGGTGTCGATACGGGGACGGTGGGCATACGCCTCGCCGAATGGTTTGACCTGCAGATGATCACAGCCAAACACGGCGCGACCGATCAAAACGCCCAGCACCGTACGACAAAAAGCTCGCTGGAAAAACCTGACGTGATACCAGCCTTGGCGTGAGCCAGGTCTTTCTCGTGGAACGAAAGTCGTCAACCGGGTAGCTGCGGATTTACGGTCAGGGTTTCCTGCGATGCGCGGTCCAAAATCAGCGACTTCCAAACGGTCGCGCCGTCGAAAGGAATAAGACGCATGGCGGGATCCCAGTCGCGCCACGAATTCGACACTAGCTGCGCAGACGTCGACATAATTCTCCACATCGCGCGAGAGCACGAAAGTCAAGGCCTCCCCGAGAGCGCTGAAGTCCTGAGTAAGTCAGCGATCGTACTCATCACCGCATTGTGGGAGGCCTATTGCGAAGACATCGCGGAAGAGGGCCTGAAACACCTTGTCGAACACGTAACCAATCCCAGTGAACTGCCCAAAAAAATCCGAAAAGATCTAGCGACGGATCTGAAAGACAGCAAGAACGAGCTCGCGATCTGGGACCTTGCCGGTAACGGATGGAAACAAGCGCTGTACGACCGTCTGAACAAGTACACCTCGGACCGAAATCGCCACCTCAACACGCCGAAACCAGGCCAGGTAGACGAACTGTTTCTCAAAGCCCTTGGCATCGGCCGCATGTCAGACAACTGGAAACTGGCAGGGGGAAGAAGATCCAAAAAGATGGCCCAGCCGGCCTCACTGACGCCAGATGAAGCTTGAGAGAAGCTGGCAGGCTTCATCGAACTCCGCGGCGACATCGCACATCGCGGTAGCACCATCCAATACGTGACAGTCCTAGAAGCCGAGCAGTACTACGAGCTCGTCAAGATCATCGTCGGCAAAACAGGTGGGGCAGTGAACCGCCAAGTTAAAGCAACAACCGGACAAGGCCTGTTTTCATAAAGAGCGCCGCAGCAACAATAGAATCCGCGACCTGTCCCAGTAACTAAGGCGGTGCCGCGGTATCGCGCGTACGAGAATCAGCGCCGTCGGCGCTGGTCAGCGGTCCGGGCAACGCGTAGTCGAAAACTGCCCCCATGGCATAGCCACGGTTCATCGTTGGCCAACTGACCGGCTTTGCAGTGCGATTTCAAGACGGCGACTTCTACGATCGGTTTACCGTCGCGGCCTCGATGACGGCACGCAATCGGATTTCGACTGCGATGCGGGAGGTGACGGCGCTATCAGACTCCATGATCCATCGATGTGTTGCCTAGACAAGGCACGCGGTAGCGGTCCTGGGTCGGGCAGTTGGCTAGCGGTTCCCACCATCCGTGCGCTGAGGCAGTTGGCGGCGGCAGGACTCCATTGAAACCGGAAACAAACACGGGGCGGGGACATTTACTTGGCCACCAGCGGGGACTTCAACATGGCCATTGACATGGAGAGAGTCTTTGCGTGAAAACCAGAAGTATGCGTGGAAGCACAACAGCGCAATCAACCAACCCCCCCCCCCCCCCCCCCCCGCGCCCCCGCCGCGGTGGCCTCCCCCCCCCCCCTCCCCCACCTCGCCCCGAAGCTT
>NZ_NOXZ01000026.1:0-1274 GCF_002258225.1 Rhodococcus sp. RS1C4
TCGCCGAGGGAGCGTTCGTGGGCGTCGAGGCGGTACCAGCCGTCCCAGGTGGTGAAGGGAACCTTCTTGTCTTCGAGGAACGTGGTGACCGCGTCGAGATCGGGGTCGGTGGCGCCGGTGAAGCCGGGTGCGTCCTCGAGGAGGTTGGCGACGGTTTCGTTGGCGTCGCCCTTGGTGTGACCGATCAGGCCGACGGGTCCACGCTTGATCCAGCCGGTGACGTAGGTGGCCGGGACCGGGGTGGTCGAGGACGGAGATTCGACCACGCGGCCTGCTTCGTTGGGGATGGTGCCGGCTTGGTCGTCGAAGGGGAGTTGGGCGATGTTCTGGGAGAGGTAGCCGACGGCGCGGTAGACCGCTTGGACGTCCCAGTCGTTGTAGGTGCCGGTGCCGCGGACGTTGCCGGTGCCGTCGAGTTCGGTGCGTTCGGTGCGTAGTCCGACGACCTTGCCGTTCTCGCCGAGGATTTCGGTGGGGGATTCGAAGAAGTGCAGGAACAGTTTGTGGGGGCGGTTGCCGACGTCGCGGATGGCCCAGTCCTGCAGGGTGTTGGCGACCATGTCGACCTGCTTGGATCCGCGGCGGGCGGCTTCGGATCCTTCGTCGTAGTCGATGTCCTCGGGGGCGACGATGACCTCGATGTTGGGGGAGTGGTCGAGTTCGCGGAGTTCGAGGGGGGTGAACTTGGCTTGCGCGGGTCCGCGGCGTCCGAAGACGTGGACTTCGAGGGCCTTGTTGGCTTTGAGGCCTTCGTAGACGTTGGCGGGGATTTCGGTGGGGAGGAGTTCGTCGCCGGTCTTGGCGAGGACGCGGGCGACGTCGAGGGCGACGTTGCCGACGCCGAGGACGGCGACTTTCTCGGCGTCGAGGGGCCAGGTGCGGGGGACGTCGGGGTGGCCGTCGTACCAGGAGACGAAGTCGGCGGCGCCGTAGCTGCCGTCGAGGTCGATGCCGGGGATGTTCAGTGCGCGGTCGGCGTTGGCGCCGGTGGAGAAGATGACGGCGTCGTAGAAGCGGCGCAGGTCGTCGAGGGTGATGTCGGTGCCGTAGTCGATGTTGCCGAGCAGGCGGACCTGGGGCTTGTCGAGGACCTTGTGCAGGGCGGTGATGATGCCTTTGATGCGGGGGTGGTCCGGTGCGACGCCGTAGCGGATGAGGCCGAAGGGTGCGGGCATGCGCTCGAACAGGTCGATACTGACATCTGTGTCGGACTTCATGAGTGCGTCGGCGGCGTAGATGCCTGCGGGTCCGGCGCCGACGATGGCGACGCGGAG
>NZ_NOXZ01000046.1:0-71631 GCF_002258225.1 Rhodococcus sp. RS1C4
CCCGGCAACTACCCACCACCTCCGGGCAGCTATCCCCCGCCGCCCGGCAACTACCCACCACCGCCCGGCAACTATCCGCCATCCCCGGGTTACGGCGGCCAGGGTTACGGCGGACAGGGTTACGGCGGACAGGGTTACGGCGGACAGGGTTACGGCGGACACGGCGTCGGCCTGCCGCCCACGCTGAACGTCGGTGATGCGCTCTCGTTCGGCTGGAACAAGTTCAAGGACAATGCAGGCGTCTGGATCGGCATCGTCGTCATCGCCGCAGTCGTTCAGGTGATCTTGAACCTCGTTTTCGGTCGCTCGGGGAATTCGGGTGACGTGTCCGCGTTGTTCGGCATCTGGTCGATCATCGGCACCGTCGTCTCGGCGATCGTGGGGTACATCATCAATGCCGCGTTCATCCGTGGCGCTCTGCACGAGGTCGACGGCAACAAGCCCGCCATCGGGTCCTTCTTCCAGTTCGCCAACGTCGCCTCGATCATCATCGCCAGTGTTCTCGTCGCCATCATGGTTCTGGTCGGGTTCGTCCTGCTCGTCATCCCGGGTCTCGTTCTGACCTTCCTGTCGTGGTGGACACTGCAATTCGTCATCGACCGCAACGAGGACGCCGTCGCCGCCATCAAGTCCAGTTTCCGAGCGATCTCCTCGAACGCAGGACAACTGTTCCTCTTGGCCCTCGCCATCATCGGGATCAACATCCTCGGAGCCATCCCGTGCTTCCTCGGGTTGCTCGTGACCATCCCGATCTCCGCCATCGCGTCGACCTACGCGTATCGCATCGTGTCCCGCACGGCTGCGGTCTAGATCCCGGCGCGATTTCGAGCATCAGACTGCTCGGTATCGAAATCGTCGGTCACTCGCCGTATTGTTCTGTCGTCGCCTGGGTCCACCGTCCGAACACGGGCCGGTCCAGGCGACGACAGACAGGAAGATTCCGGCGAGAGGGAGATGTTGAACGACCACGACGGCGGCGGTACGAGCAACACCGGGGGCGGCGCCCCGGATCCAGAGCAGGGCGCACCGCAGGATCAGAACCCGCAAGAGGGGTACACCCAGCAACCGTACGACCCTCGGCAGCAGGGCCTCGGCGGCTACCCTCAGCAGCCCGGAAATCCGACACCGCCCCCGTATCCAGGGCAGCCCCAGTACCCAGGACAGACCCCGTATCCAGGGCAGCCCCAGTACCCAGGGGAGCCCCCGTATCAGGGCCAGCCCACGTATCCAGGCCAGCCTCAATACAACCAGTCGCAACCGGGTTACGGGCCGCCGCCCGCGTACGGCCAACAGCCTGACTACGGACCGTCCGGCGGTGGCTATCCCACGTACCCGTCGACACAACCCTGGGGTGGGTCCCAATTTCCACCGCCGTACGCGCAAGGGCCCTACGCATCGCTGCCCTTCTCGCACCCGCACTACACGCCACCGACGTCGCTGGGTGTCGGCGCGGCTCTGAGCTACGGCTGGAAGAAGTTCGGTGCCAACATCGGCGTGTGGCTCGGCTTCATGGGGGTCTTCGCGGCGGTGACCGTCCTGGGCTACGTCGTGTTGTTCGCCATCATCATCGCCAGTATCTCGAGCTCGACCGAGTACGAGAACACGATGTTCGCTCCGACCCCCGACGGAGGATTCTCGGTCGGCCTGCTCGTGATCACATTCGTGGCCGGCGTCATCGGATTCTTCGCCGGGGCCCTGCTCATCCGGGGCGCGTTGCTGGAATTGGACGGTGCGAGGCCCGGCTTCGGCGAGTTCTGGCGTCTGCCCAACCTGGTGCAGCTGACCCTGTTCGGAGTCGTCGTCTCGTTGATCAGTGCCGTGGCCCCGTCGCTGCCCACCCTGGCATCCCTGTCGATCAGTCTGCTTCTCGGGATCTTGATCTGGTTCGGTCCGCATTTCATCATCGACCGTGGTGCATCGGTGGTGATCGCGTTGACCGCCAACATCAGGTTGCTCGGTGTCAGCCCGGGGAAGCTCGTCCTGCTGTACCTTGCGGTGGCCGGAATCAACATCGTCGGAGCAGTGCCCTGTGGGCTGGGGCTTCTGTTCACCGTTCCCACGAGCGTGATCGCGGTGACCTACGCGTACCGCGTCCTGTCCGCGGGAGCTGTCTCGCCGGCGTAGGCCTTCGAACAGAAAAACCCCCGCAGCTCCGGCGGCTGCGGGGGTTTCTGCTGCGGTGGGCTTCTATTCCGCGGAGGGCGCGTCCGTAGTGTCGTCCTTCTTCTCCTGTGCAATCTTCTCCGGCTTGGCATCGATGCCGGATTCCTTGCGCTGCAACGGGGTAATCGGTGCCGGGGCATCCGTCAACGGGTCCACGCCACCGCCGGACTTCGGGAAGGCGATGACCTCGCGAATGGAGTCGACGCCTGCCAGGAGCGCGGTGATGCGGTCCCACCCGAACGCGATTCCGCCGTGCGGAGGCGCGCCGTAGCTGAACGCGTCGAGCAGGAAGCCGAACTTCTCCTGCGCTTCCTCGTGGCCGATGCCCATGATCGCGAACACTCGTTCCTGAATGTCCTTGCGGTGGATACGAATACTTCCGCCGCCGATCTCGTTTCCGTTGCACACGATGTCGTACGCGTACGCCAGGGCCGAGCCCGGATCGGTGTCGAAGGTATCGATGGATTCCGGCTTCGGCGATGTGAATGCATGGTGAACCGCGGTCCAGGCACCCGAGCCGACCGCGACGTCGCCGCTCGCGGTGGCGTCGGACGTCGGCTCGAAGAGCGGTGCGTCGACGACCCACACGAACGCCCATGCCTTCGGATCGATGAGGTCGAGCTTGCGCGCGATTTCGCCTCGGACAGCGCCGAGGAGAGCTCGCGAGGACTTGACGGCGCCGGCGGAGAAGAAGATCGCGTCACCGGGCTTCGCGCCTACATGGGCGGCAATTCCGTCCCGTTCTTCGTCCGTGAGGTTCTTCGCGACCGGTCCGCCCAGAGTCCCGTCCTCGCCGACCAGAACGTAGGCCAGACCCTTGTGCCCGCGCTGCTTCGCGAACTCCTGCCACTTGTCCAACTGCTTGCGCGGCTGCGACGCCCCGCCCGGCATGACGACGGCGCCGACGTACGGCGCCTGGAACACGCGGAACTCCGTGGCGGAGAAGAAGTCCGCGCATTCGACCAGTTCGATGTCGAACCGCAGGTCGGGCTTGTCCGAACCGTAGCGACGCATCGCGTCGGCATACGTGATGCGCGCAATGGGCGACGTGATGTCGTGTCCGACGAGCTTCCACAGCGCGGCGAGGATCTCCTCGGCGAGCAGAATGACGTCGTCCTGGGTGACGAAGCTCATCTCGACGTCGAGCTGAGTGAACTCCGGCTGGCGGTCGGCGCGGAAGTCCTCGTCGCGGTAGCAGCGGGCGATCTGGTAGTACCGCTCGATACCGCCGACCATCAGCAGCTGCTTGAACAGCTGCGGGCTCTGCGGCAACGCGTAGAAACTACCGGGCTGAAGGCGTGCAGGGACCAGGAAGTCGCGGGCGCCTTCGGGCGTCGACCGCGTCAGCGTCGGTGTCTCCACTTCGACGAACTCGTGATGCGCCAGGACACCACGCGCCGCAGCATTGACCTGCGATCGCAGCCGGATTGCGTGGCCGGGTCCTTCTCGACGCAGGTCCAGGTAGCGGTACTTCAGCCTCGCTTCCTCACCCGGCTGATCGTCGAGCTGGAAAGGAAGCGGCGCGCTTTCCGACAGAACCTCGATGTCGGTGGCATCGACCTCGACCGCACCGGTGGGGATTTCGTAGTTCTGGTTGCCTTCGGGGCGACCCTCGACCTTGCCGGTGACCTTCACGACGTACTCGGCGCGCAGGCGGTGTGCCTTCTCGGCCACATCGCCCTCGCGAAACACGACCTGGGCGACGCCCGATGCGTCACGAAGGTCGATGAAGATGACACCGCCATGATCGCGGCGACGCGCAACCCACCCCGTCAGGGTGACAGTTCGGTCGACGTGCTCGGATCGAAGTGAGCCGGCGAGGTGGGTGCGCAGCACTGGTGTCCTTTCACAAAAATGGAACAAAGCGTGTTCGTCGGTCACCAATCCTACGGAGGCGACGTCCGGACAGGAAACGCGATACCGCTTCAGGCATGGGAAGCTGCAGTTCGACAAACGTCGGATCGGGCCGTGCAACTCGCCCGGGGGGACGTTCTTCCTGGAAGGATGACGAGGCATGACGTTCAGAGAAGGCGCTCGACTCGACTCGAAGCGTGTGTCCTCCGGTGGCGGTGGCCGAGGCGGCAAGATCGCGCTCGGAGGAGGTGCGGGCGGTCTGGTGATTCTGGTGCTGGCGCTGCTGTTCGGCGGAGACCCGGGATCGATCCTGGGGCAGCTGACCGACGGAACGGACAGTTCGTCGCAATCCGCCGGGACCGACGGTTCGCTCGACAAGTGCCAGACAGGGGCCGACGCCAACAGTGACGTCGATTGCCGCATCGTCGGGACGATCGGGAGCCTCGACGATGTCTGGCAGTCCGAGCTCGGCACCCAGACCGGAGTGGACTACGTCGAGCCCGCAGTACGACTGTTCAGCGGCTCGATCAACACCGGCTGCGGCAATGCGACCAGTGCGGTCGGACCGTTCTACTGCCCCGCCGACTCGACGGCGTACTTCGACACCAGCTTCTTCCAGGTCCTCGTCGACCGGTTCGGATCCAGCGGTGGCCCGCTGGCGCAGGAATACGTCGTCGCCCACGAGGTCGGCCATCACATTCAGAATCAGTTGGGCGACATCGGACGAGCACAGGCCGATCCGCAGGGCGCCGAATCCGGTGCGGTTCGGGTGGAGCTGCAGGCCGACTGCTACGCCGGTGTCTGGGCACATCACGCCGCGCTGATCCCTGACCCGAACACCGGCCAACCCTTCCTGGAACCTCTCACCGACACCGATGTTCGCGATGCGCTGTCGGCAGCGTCGTCGGTCGGTGACGACCGGATCCAGCAGGCGTCGAGCGGTCGGGTGAACCCGGAGGGCTGGACCCATGGGTCCTCGGAGCAGCGTCAGGCGTGGTTCGTGGCGGGGTACAGGACCGGGCAGGTCGGTGCCTGCGACACGTTCTCCGCCCGCGACCTGAACAGTCCGGCCGCCCTCACACGGTGACAGCCCGAGACACGAGCGTTCTCAGAACAGGGTGAGCGCCGGGTCGCGCGCCTCCGACGCAGGCGAATCCGGTTCGACGGGAACGTTCTTGGGCATGGAACGTGCGTCGCCGACATCGAATCCGTGGCGCTCCAACATAGGATCGATACGTCCTCGCAGCCACGCCTTGTACTCGGGTGTCACGTATGCGCCGTGCCCGTACAGCTGACGGTAGCGACGAACCAACGCTGGGTGATGTTCCGCCAACCACGACATGAACCAGTCCTTCGTCGACGACCTCAGGTGCATCGGCGTCGCGGACACCGAGGTCGCTCCTGCGTCGGCGAGCGCTTCGACGAGGGACTCGAGCTGCCGTGCCCCGTCGGTGAGGAACGGAATCACCGGTGCCACCAGGACACCACACGGCAACCCTGCGTCGCGGACTGCTCTGATCAGCTCGAGACGAGCCTTGGGGCTCGGCGTGCCCGGCTCGATCTGCTTCTGCAGGCCGGCGTCGAAAATGGCCAGACTGATGTTGATGTGCACGTCGACCTGGCGAGAGGCAAGGGCGAGCAAGGGCAGATCCCGCCGCAGCAGCGTTCCCTTCGTCAGGATCGAGAACGGCGTGCCGGATTCCACGAGTGCGCCGATGATGCCGGGCATCAGCCGATATCGCCCCTCGGCGCGCTGGTAGGGATCGGTGTTGGTGCCCAATGCAACCGGCTCCCTCTTCCACGATTTACGCGCGAGTTCTCTGCGAAGCACCGCGGCAATGTTCGTCTTCACGACGATCTGCGAATCGAAATCGCTGCCGGCGTCGAGGTCGAGGTACTCGTGGGTGGGCCTGGCGAAGCAGTACGTGCACGCGTGGGAACACCCGCGCGCAGGATTGACCGTCCACGAGAACGGAAGCGAATCACCGTCGATCTTGTTGAGCGCACTCCTGCACAGCACCTCGTGGAACGTGATGCCCTCGAATTCGGGCGTCTGCACGCTGCGAACCAGGCCGGCACGCTCGAGACCGGGCAGTGCGCCGTCGTCCGCGGCGCCGAGTGTCTGTCCCGCCCATCGCATGCACACAGTCGAACATGTGTTCTACATCGGTGTCAAGCGGGTCGGCGCCGCCGAGAACGAGCGTCACGCGGACGGCAGCATCGGGGCTGCCGCTACGGTGGAGGCGTGACCGCACCGATCGTTCCCACACTCGAACCCATCCTCCGCCTCGGACTCAGCCTGGGAAGCCCCATCGCCGTCGGCTCGGTACCCGACGGCGAACGAGTGGTGACGCCCATCCTCGGCGGCGCCGCTCCAGGACCGGACATCGAAGGGACGGTTGCTGTTTCGACGTCCCTTGCCGGGGTGACGCGCGTCGACGGCCGCACCGAGTTCGCCGCAGACATCACTCTCGAGCTCGCCGAGGGCGGTCACCTCGCGTTGTCGTTCCGCGGTCTTCAGTTCGGCCCGGCCGAGGTCATCGAGTCGCTCGCCGGAACCGAAGAAGTCGACCCCGCGACCTACTACTTCCGTGGCACTCTCGAAATCTCCACGGCGGTACCGCAATTCACCTACCTGAACCGCGCCCTGGTCGTCACGTCGGGCACCCGCTCCGCAGAATCTGTCGTCCTCGATGCGTTCCTGGTCACGTAGCCGCTAGTTGCCCAGCTCGGCGACCTCACGGTCGGTCAGGGTGGCGAGAGGGGTTCTGCCCGCCGCCTTGACGAGCTCCGCCGCTCGATAGAGCGGCCGCTCCCCCAGCCCGGCGTCGCGGGCTTCCGCTTTCAACTGGTCGACGAGAAGCGAGGCGATCGCTGCAGCCGGCACCAGTTCACTCGTCCACAATGCGTCGGCGAGCTTGCGGAGCGACAGAATGGGGAGCTCACGGCCCCCGCCGTTCGTGTAGAGCGCCAACGCGAGAGTCAGTTTCACGTTGCCGTCGTACAGGCGCAGCGAGATCTGATCTATCCGCGCCGTTCTGACCTGCAGCTCCGCCGACACCAAGTTCGGCACCGACAGAGCGCGAGTACGCACCCCGCCGCGAGCGTGAACGATGTTGCCGTCGAGCCATGTTCGACGTCGGATGCCCACCCACGCCGACGCCGCAGCCGGTATTCCGACGACGACGCCGAGGACGACCGCAACGGTGGTAGGCAGAAAGAACGAGGTGATCACGGCGACGAGGACACCGAACACCAGCGCACCGATCGCGACCTTCCTGAGCCGGGGAACGATCAGCTCGGTAGGTATCAGATCCAGGTCGACGCGCTCGTCACCGGCCAAGTCGAGCCTCCAGGTGCGACACGATCTCGGACAGTGCCACGTCGTGCTGCTCCCCGGTCGACAATTCCTTGACCACGACGTTACCGTCGGCCAGCTCTTTGTCGCCGAGAACCAAGGCGAACTGTGCGCCGGAACGATCGGCGGCTTTCATGGCGCCCTTGACACCACGATTGCCGTAGGCGAGATCGACGCTGATTCCCTTGCCGCGCAGTTCGCCTGCGATCGCCACGATGCGCGCTTTCGCGTCCGATCCCAGCGGAACGCCGAACACGGCGCAGCGCGCGGGAGATCCGGCCGACTTCCCCTCGGCTGCGAGGGCAAGCATGGTTCGGTCGACGCCGAGCCCGAATCCGATGCCGGACAGTTCCTGGCCACCCAGTTGCGCCATCAACCCGTCGTATCGGCCACCGCCGCCGATTCCGGATTGCGCGCCCAGTCCGTCGTGGACGAACTCGAACGTCGTCTTCGTGTAGTAGTCGAGTCCGCGGACCATCCGCGGGTTCACGACGTACGGAACCTTCAACGCGTCGAGGTGTGCGAGCACCTCGTCGAAGTGCGCCCGCGCAGTGTCGGACAGGTGGTCGAGCATCAGCGGGGCGTCCGACGTCATCTCGCGCACTTCCGGACGTTTGTCGTCGAGGACTCGAAGCGGGTTGATCCGAGCGCGCGTGCGGGTGGCCTCGTCGAGCGGAAGGCCGAAGAGGAACTCCTGCAACAATTCTCGATACTGCGGGCGGCAGGTGTCGTCCCCCAGCGACGTGATCTCCAACCTGAAGTCCGTCAGACCGAGCGACCGAAAACCGTTGTCCGCCACGGCGACGACCTCGGCGTCCAGCGCAGGATCATCCATTCCGATGGCTTCGACCCCGACTTGCTGCAACTGTCGATAGCGTCCCGCCTGCGGGCGTTCGTAGCGGAAGAACGGCCCTGCGTAGGCAAGTTTCACCGGGAGAGCTCCCCGGTCGAGGCCGTGCTCGATGACGGCGCGCATGACGCCTGCAGTTCCCTCCGGACGCAGGGTGACGGATCTGTCGCCCCGATCGGCGAAGGTGTACATCTCCTTGCTCACGACGTCCGTCGACTCGCCGACACCGCGTGCGAACAGCCCGGTGTCCTCGAAAATGGGCAGTTCGATGTGCCCGTACCCGGCGTTGCGAGCCGCGGTCAGCAACCCCTCACGGACGGCGACGAACTCCGAGGAATTCGGGGGGACGTAGTCGGGAATGCCCTTGGGCGCAGAAAAGGTACTCGGCTTGCTCACGGTCACAGTTTTCCTTGTTCGGGGCCTGCGAGTCCAACGAGAAAGGGATTGGAGGCGCGTTCCTGGCCGATGGTGCTCTGCCCGCCGTGTCCCGGCAGCACCACGGTGGCGTCGTCGAGCGGCAGCAGCGTCGTCGCGATCGAGCGAAGCAACTGTTCGTGGTCACCTCCGGGAAGATCGGTTCTCCCGATGGACCCCGCGAACAGCGTGTCGCCGGTCAACGCGATCGCTAGTGTGCCGTCCGGTGTCTCGACGTCGATGGTGAACACGACCGACCCCTGCGTGTGGCCGGGCGTGTGAAGCACACCGAACTCGATGCCTGCCAGTTCGAGAGAGGTCCCACCGTTCAGGTCGACCACACGTTCGGGCTCGTGGAACTCCGCGTCGCCGAGCAGAGCGGCGAGGGTCGGGCCGGTGCCACGCAGTGGATCGGACAGCATGAACCTGTCCTCGTCGTGGATGTAGGCAGGAATACCGAACTTCTCGCACACCGGTTCCACGGACCAGGTGTGGTCGAGGTGACCGTGGGTGAGCAACACCGCTTCGGGAGTGAGCCCGGATTCGCCCAGAAACCGCAGGAGCGGTTCCGTCGCATCCTGCCCGGGATCCACCACGACGCAGTCCGACGAGCCCTCCTGGGCGAGCACGTAACAGTTCGTCTGAAACATTCCCGCCGGGAATCCGGTGACGAGCACAGCTGCCGCTCCTAGTTTTCGTACGCCAAGGTCCGTTCCACCCTAGTTGGACCGTGTCCACCTGCGTGTGCGCAGTCCGCCCCCGGAACGACGCCGCCATGCCAGTCGGAAACTTCTCAGGATGTAATGGCACACTCACTCACGGTCGGTTTCGGCTCGCCGACCGGCGGGAAGAGACGTAGGCCGAGCCGGCGGACGACACAAGCGGGAGGACACGCAATTGCCCAGCAACGAGCAGCGGCGCGAGGCAGCGAAGAGAAAGCTCGAGCGACAACTCGAACGCCGAGCCGAACGAGCGAAGAAGCGTAAACAGCTGACCATCGCCGGATCGGTGCTGGGTGTGGTGGTCGTGGTCGGTGCGGTTGCCGTCGTGTTCGCCCTCACTCGCGGCGGAGACGGGCCCGAGACGACGGCGTCGTCGACGCCCAACGGCGACACACTGATCGCCGACGGCCGCGCCGAGCCGCTCCCCGAGACCGTCGACTGCAGCTACCCCGCGGCCGCACAGCCCGCCGCGAAGGAGAACACTCCTCCGCGCACCGACGGCGTGCCGACGAGTGACGAAGCACTCAGCTACAGCATGGAGACGACGCAGGGCAACATCGGCCTGACGCTGAACAATCCGCAGTCACCGTGCACGGTGAACAGTTTCGTCTCTCTCGCCAACCAGGGCTACTTCGACGGCACGCAGTGCCACCGACTCACCACAGGCGCTGGTTTGCAGGTTCTGCAATGTGGCGATCCCGCAGGCACCGGCATGGGCGGACCGGGCTACCAGTTCGCCGACGAGTTCCCGGCCGATCAGTACGCCGAAGGCGACCCGGCCGCCGACGAGCCGATCAGTTACCCACGCGGAACGATCGCGATGGCCAACGCGGGACCCGGCACGAACGGCAGCCAGTTCTTCCTCGTCTACGGCGACTCCACGCTGCCGCCCGCCTACACGGTGTTCGGCACCATCGACGAGACCGGTCTGCAGACACTGGACAAGGTCGCTGCGGCGGGCGTCGAAGGTGGAGCCGCGGACGGCAAGCCTGCACTTCCGGTGGACATCACCAGTGTCGTGAGCGACCTGTGAAGCGCACGTTAGCGGTGCTCGCCGCGTCGGGCGCGTCCGTCCTCCTCGTGGCAGGTTGCTCGTCCGACAACTCCGGTACCGCAGCGACGACCGAGTCCGCGTCGGCCACGACCAGTGCCGCGGCCCCGACCACTCAGCCGCCGCTGGATCTGAGCCTGTTCGGAGTCCTCCCCCCGGTTCCTGCGCAGGAGGTGTCGAGCACCACCTGCGAGTACCCGGAGGCGACGCCCGCGATTCGCGAGAACACCGCGCCGCAGCAGTACGGAGTGTCCACCGTCGGGCTGGTCGACGTTGCGGTGACGACGAGCCAGGGCCCCATCGGCCTGTCGCTCGACCGCGCCGAAGCGCCCTGCACCGTCAACAGTTTCACGTCACTTGCCACGCAGGGGTACTTCGACGACACCGTCTGTCACCGGCTGACCACCACCGAAGGGCTACAGGTCCTGCAGTGCGGGGATCCGTCCGGACAGGGAAACCGTGGCCCCGGTTACGAGTTCGCCAACGAGTACCCGACGACGGCGTTCCCGGCCGGCGACGCGGCGCTGTCCAGCCCGGTCGTCTACCCCCGCGGCACCGTCGCCATGGCGAACGCAGGACCCGATACCAACGGCAGCCAGTTCTTCCTGGTCTACGAGGATTCCGTCCTTCCTCCGCAGTACACCGTCTTCGGAACCATCGACGACGCCGGACTGGCGACGCTGGACGCGGTGGCAGCGGCCGGAGTCTCCACACCGGGCAACGACGGACCACCCAACGCGGCGGTCACCGTCGAGTCGGTCGTCGCCGCTCAGTGACCGTGAGTGGAAATGTAGGTCCTGACCTACATTTCCACTCACGTGGGGGTCAGGCAGCCGACGTCAGGCGATAGACGTCGTACACCCCTTCGACGTTGCGCACGACGTTCAGGACGTGGCCCAGGTGCTTCGGGTCACCCATCTCGAAGGTGAACTTGCTGATCGCCACCCGGTCCCCCGATGTGGCCACGGACGCGGACAGAATGTTGACCTTCTCGTCCGCGAGTGCCTTGGTGACGTCCGAGAGCAGGCGATGCCGATCCAGCGCCTCGATCTGAATCGCGACGAGGAACACCGAGGATGCCGACGGGGCCCATTCGACGTCGATGAACCGTTCCGACTGCTCGCCCAGCGATTTCGCGTTGGTGCAGTCGGTTCGGTGGACACTGACCGACCCGCCGCGGGTGACGAACCCGAGGATTTCGTCGCCCGGCACCGGGGTGCAGCACTTGGCCAGCTTCGCGACGATCCCTTCGGTGCCGGACACCAGCACACCGGCGTCACCGACCTGACGCGGACGAGTCGGGATGGTGGACGGTGTGGACCGCTCCGCCAGTTCCTCTTCCACGTCTCCGACGCCGCCCAGGTGAGCAACCAACCGCTGCACCACGTGCTGCGCGGACACGTGACTCTCGCCGACCGCGGTGTACAGCGCCGAGACGTCGACGTAGCGCAGTTCGTGCGCGATCGTGGACATCGACTCGGCGTTCATCAACCGTTGCAGCGGTAGTCCGCCGCGGCGCACTTCTTTCGCGATGGCGTCCTTGCCCGCTTCGAGTGCTTCCTCGCGGCGCTCCTTGGCGAACCACTGGCGGATCTTCGTCTTCGCGCGGGGCGAGACGACGAAGCCTTGCCAATCGCGGCTCGGCCCGGCGGTGACGGCCTTCGAGGTGAACACCTCGACGACCTCGCCGTTCTCGAGCGTGCGTTCGAGCGCCACCAGCCGACCGTTGACGCGGGCTCCGATACAGCGGTGGCCCACCTCGGTGTGCACGGCGTACGCGAAGTCGACGGGACACGACCCCGCGGGCAGCGTGACGACGTCACCTTTCGGTGTGAAGACGAAGATCTCCTTGACGGCCAGGTCGTAGCGCAACGATTCCAGGAATTCGCCCGGATCCGCTGCCTCACGCTGCCAGTCGAGCAATTGGCGCATCCACGCCATGTCGTCGACCTCGGCGTTGTCGTTGCCGTGTTTGCCGCGCGTCTCCTTGTACCGCCAGTGCGCGGCGATGCCGAACTCGGCCGTGCGATGCATGTCCCTCGTGCGGATCTGCACCTCGAGCGGCTTGCCTTCGGGGCCGACGACCGTGGTGTGCAGCGACTGGTAGACGCCGTAGCGAGGCTGCGCGATGTAGTCCTTGAACCGGCCGGCCATCGGCTGCCACAGCGAGTGCACGACGCCCACGGCGGCGTAACAGTCGCGGATCTCGTCGCACAGAATGCGTACGCCCACCAGATCGTGGATGTCGTCGAAGTCGCGACCCTTGACGATCATCTTCTGATAGATCGACCAGTAGTGCTTGGGTCGTCCTTCGACGGCCGCACTGATGCGGGAGGCCGACAGCGACGCGTTGATCTCGGCGCGCACTTTTTCGAGGTACGTGTCGCGGGACGGTGCACGATCGGCGACGAGTCGAACGATCTCGTCGTACTTCTTGGGGTGCAGAATCGCGAATGCGAGATCTTCGAGTTCCCACTTGACCGTCGCCATGCCGAGACGGTGTGCGAGTGGCGCGATGACCTCGAGGGTTTCTTTCGCCTTTCGTGCTTGTTTCTCGGGCGGCAGGAAGCGCATGGTGCGCATGTTGTGCAGGCGGTCGGCCACCTTGATGACCAGAACGCGAGGATCGCGGGCCATTGCGATGATCATCTTGCGGATGGTCTCGCCCTCGGCCGCGGTGCCGAGAACCACCTTGTCGAGCTTGGTCACCCCGTCGACGAGGTGCGCTACTTCCTCACCGAACTCGTCGGTGAGTTGTTTCAGCGAGTAGCCGGTGTCCTCGACGGTGTCGTGCAGGAGAGCCGCGACCAGCGTCGTGGTGTCCATGCCCAGTTCGGCGAGAATGTTCGCCACCGCCAACGGGTGCGTGATGTACGGGTCCCCGGACTTGCGCATCTGGGTGGCGTGGCGCTCGTCCGCGACGTCGTATGCCCGTTGAAGCAACGCGAGATCCGCTTTGGGATAAAGCTCACGGTGCAGACTCACCAGCGGTTCGAGGACAGGCTTGACCGCGGCGTTGCGGCCGGCCGTGATGCGCCTGGCCAAGCGGGCGCGGACGCGTCGGGACGCGGACGTCGGGACGGCGGGTGCCGAGCCCTTTCCGACGACCAGCGGAGCGGAGTCCGGTGTCGCCTGCGGAGTGTCCGCAGTAGCCGCCTTTCCCGATTCCGATTCGGACGCAGGTCGATCCGGCAAGGGTTGGTCGAGGTAACGGGTCACAATGTTCGCCTCCTGCCGCGTGGTCTGCTCTCGTTCGCTTGGCTCATGGCCCCTCGGTCGACCGACACCGACCTCGGTTACGGATCTTCGACAACAGCAGTGTTCACCAACTTTAGTCCTCAGACCTGCCGAAGGCAGACAAGCGGGTAGCCCTCGCACTTGCCTCGACCCTCGAGGACCGCGATCTCGAGCGCGACCGCAGCACCGACGACCTCGGCGCCGCAGGCCCGCAACAACTCTGCGGTGGCCGCGATGGTGCCACCGGTGGCGAGGACGTCGTCGACGATCAGGACCTTCCGGCCCGAGATGTCGACGTCGGCCGGGATCTCGAGTTCCGCCGACCCGTATTCCAGTTCGTAGCTCTGCGCCACCACGGGTGGCGGGAGCTTGCCTGCCTTGCGGACCGCGAGAATGCCGGTGCCGAGTTCCAACGCGACACCCGCGCCCAGCAAGAAGCCGCGCGCATCGATTCCCGCAACGAGGTCGGCTCCCGAACCGGCCTCGGCCAGTGCCGCTACCACGGACTTCAGACCGTCTGGATCTGCGAACACCGGCGTCAGATCGGCGAACCGCACCCCGTCGACCGGGAAATCGTCGGCCCATCGGGTGAGTCGGTCGATGTGGTCCGACGCGATCGACGCTCTCTCTTCGGAAACTCTGTTCACCTGAGCAGTATCCAACGATCCATGTTCCACCCTGCACCCGCCACCGTCGGATTCACGACGACGTTGGTCATACCGTCCGCCACGGCCAACGTTCGAGGCTGGTTGAACAGTGGAAGCGAGGGCATCTCGTTCCAGAGGATCCGTTCCCCTTCGGTCGCGAGAGACAGCACGGTCCCATCCGACGGCGCCGTCGCCAGCTCGTTGACGATCGCATCGATTCTGCCGTTGGTGAATCCACCGACGTTGCTGCCGTTCCCGCTGTGCACGCTGTAGCGCGCCGCTTCCTCGGACACCGCTCCCGACGGTCCCGAGGCCGACGCAGTGGCTCCGAGAACGGCGTCGACCGCCCCCGTGCGTAGTGCACTCGGCGAGAAGTCCGGAGACCCTGCGTCGGTGACGGTTATCCCGGCGGGCGCGCATGCGGACGCGATGTCGGCGACGATCCGTGCGCGCCGTGGATCGGGTGCGAGGTAGCCGACTCGAACGGTGAGGCTGTCCAGATCGGCGTTGTTTCGCTCGGTCGTCGACGCCGCGACGTCCGCTTGCCGGTAACGGCCGTCCGCGGTGGCGGCCACCGGTCCGTAGAGCAGCGCGCTCGGACGGACGAGTCGGGAATCGACGACGGCCGAGCCGATGCCTGCGGACTCGTCGTATCCGGGGTGGCCGACGCCGTCGAACAGTTGCTCCCGCGGCACACACGCTGCGATTGCGCGGCGCGCAGCGGACGCCGCGAGCGAACCGCTCGTCGCGAACGTCAATTGCTCCACGCCGTGGGACGGAAAGTCGGTGCGCTCGAAGCCGTCCGATGGGATGTCGCCGCCTGCACCGTGATCGACGACCTCGAGGTCGCCCTCGGTTGCGCGTGCGGCGACGTCGGTTCCCTTCGGCCATACGACGATGCGGTCGGTCTCGGGCGGAACCCCCCACCACGACTCGTTGGCGACGAGTACGAGGCCGTCCTCCTGGGTGTAGGAGTCGACGCGGTAGGGCCCGTTGGACGGCAGCAGGGACGTGTCGATCTGTCCTGGAACGAGATTCCAGCCCGTGTTCCAGAACTCGGCGATCCTCCCGACGGCCGCGAGGTCGCCGGACAGGATCGGGTCGACGACATTGGGGACCCCGGCGACGCGAGCTGCCACATGGGAGGGCAGAAGATCGGTTGCGCCGAACAAGGACCGCCAGCCGTCGTAGTTCCGACCCGGACGGTAGACGACCGTGGCGTCCTTGCTTCCCGGGATGCAGTCGACTCGTTCGATGTCTCGGTATCCCGCGCTCGACGCAGCGTCGAACAGGGGCAGGTCGTTCTCCCCCGCCACGAAGCGCCCACTGTTCGCTGCCCATGTCAGCACCAGGTCGTCGCACGTCATCGGGACGCCGTCGGAGTACGTCGCCTGCGGCGCGATCGTGTACGACACCGTGAGGACGTCGGCCGGTACGACCGACACCCCGCCCACGTCGTTGTCCGAGAGCGCTTCGCCTTCGGGTCCGACGTAGCCGAAGCCGGTCTGGACCCGAGGGAACGCCTGCCGGGCCGCCGATGCGGCGCCGTCGACCGTATTGGCGTTGTACGTGGTCAATACCGTGTCGACGGCGTATCCGATGGACGGGACCTGGTCCTCTGCCGTCGAGCACCCTGCGAGAGCGCCTGCTGTGACGGCGACGACCGCCACCGCTGCCGTCGTCCGCGACCTCTGGACTCGCACGTTCATCAACGCCTCTTCTTGGCACGCTTTCCGGTAGGCCGCGAGCCCACCCGAGGGGTCACCGGCGCGTCGGGGACTGTGCCCGACCCTGCTACGACCGGAGTGTCCGACCCTACGCGCTTCGCGGCCTCGGCACGCTTGCCCAACACCTTCTTGGTGTGGGCCGCGACGGGACCCCACTTCTCCTTGATGGACACCAGCAACGGCGTCGCGAAGAAGATCGACGAGTACGCGCCGACGATCATGCCGACGAGCTGGACGAGCGCGAGGTCCTTGAGTGTGCCGACACCGAGCAGCCAGACGGCGACGACCATCAGCGCCAACACCGGCAGAACGCCGATGACGGTGGTGTTGATCGACCGCATCAGGGTCTGGTTGACGGCCAGGTTGGCCTGCTCGGCGTAGGTCTTCCGGCCCAGGTGAAGGATTCCGCGCGTGTTCTCCTCGACCTTGTCGAAGACCACGACGGAGTCGTACAGCGAGAACCCGAGGATGGTGAGGAGGCCGATGACCGTCGCGGGCGTGACCTCGAACCCGACGAGCGAATACACACCGGCGGTGACCAGCAGGTCGAAGAACAGTGCGGCGAGTGCTGCTATCGCCATGTCCCTCTCGTATCGGATCGCGATGTAGATACTGACGATGACAAGGAACACGACGAGCGCGATCAGTGCCTTCTGCGTGATCTGCCCACCCCATGTCTCGCTGACGTCGGAGAAGCTGATGGCGTTGGGGCTCGCCGTTCCAGTGCTGTCCACCGGCTGGAAGGCGTCGAACAGTGCAAGACGCACCTGGTCGACCTGTCCTGCGTCGAGTGCCTCGGAACGCACCTGCACCGTGGCAGCCGCGCCGGAGCCGACGGTCTGCACTGCTTCGGGGCCGAACCCGAGAGCGTCGGTGAACACCGTCTCCACCTGCTCGGAGGTGACACCGCCGTCGGCGGGAACCTGAATCTTGGTTCCGCCTTCGAAGTCGATTCCGAGGGTGAACCCCCGGAAGACCATGCTGAGCAGGCACACCAGGACGATCGCCGCGGTGAGGATGTAGTAGAACCGGCGCCTACCGACGACCTCGAACGCGCCCGTTCCCGTGTACAGCCTCGACAGCCAACCACGCGCGGGTTGCGCGCTCTGATCGACGCCGGAGTCCTGCAGCAGGACCGACCCGGTGCCCTCGGTGTTCTCGGATGAATCGGACATCTCAGGCCCCCTTCGTCGCAGCATCGGATGCGGATTTGCTTGCCATGGCACGTGCGGCGGCGCGCTTGCGTTCCTGCGCGATCTGCGCGACGGCGCCGAGCCCGTTCACGCCGGGCTTGGACCAGAACTTGGACTTCGACGCGAGGTAGACCAGCGGCCAGGTGACCAGGACGACCACCATGACGTCGAGGATCGTGGTGAGGCCGAGCGTGAACGCGAAGCCCTGCACCTGACCGACGGCCAGGGCGTAGAGCACCGCGGCGGCGATGAAGCTCACGGCGTTACCGGACAGAATCGTCTTGCGTGCACGCGTCCAGCCTCGCGGAACGGCGGATCGGAAGCTTCTGCCTTCCCTGATCTCGTCCTTGATGCGCTCGAAGAACACGACGAACGAGTCGGCCGTCATGCCGATGCCGATGATCAGACCGGCGATGCCGGCAAGGTCGAGGGTGAAGTTGATCCATCTGCCGAGCAGAACGAGAATTCCGTACACCATCGCACCCGCGAGCACCAGCGACAGTGCGGTGAGAAATCCGAGCGCACGGTAGTACACGAGGCAGTAGACCAACACGAGCGCGAGGCCGATCGCTCCGGCGAGCAGACCCGCTTCGAGCGAAGCCAGCCCCAGCGTCGCGGACACGGTCTCGGCTTCCGACGACGCGAAGGACAGCGGAAGCGATCCGTACTTCAAGGTGTTCGCGAGGTCCGATGCACCTTGGGCGGTGAACTGTCCGGTGATGGACGTTGCGCTACCGGCCGGCGTCGCGCCCTGGATCACCGGCGCGCTGACGACCTTGGAGTCGAGCGTGAACGCAGCCTGGCTGCCGATGTTGGCTCCGGTGAACTGCGCCCACGTGTTGCTGCCTTCGGAATCGAAGCTCAGGCTGACCTCGTGACGCGACTGCTGGGAGTTGAATCCGGAGGTCGCATCGGAGATCTGCTGACCGTCGATGATGCTCGGCCCGAGGACGTACACGGCGGCACCGTCGGTGGAGCATGCGACCAACGGCAAGGCCGGGTCGTCGTTGCCCTGCAACGGGTCGGGAGCGTTGCAGTCGATCGTCGCGAGGGCAGCCTGCTGGACCTGAGGGTCCTCGCTCTGACGAAGCGCCTTCGCCTCGGCGATCTGGTCGTCGGCCTGCTCGGCCTCGGTGCCCGCGGGCTCGTCCGCAGCCGGGTCCTCCGCAGCAGGATCCTCGGCGGGGTCGGCGGGTGTGGGCGCGGGTGTCGGATCGACCGCGCTGGGATCCTGTGCCGGGAACGGGCGACCCTGAGGCACCGCATCTCCGGACGGCGCAGGAGTGTCGGCAGCGGGCGTCTCGGCGGGTGTTCCACCTGCCGGGGCCTGCTCGGTTCCTCCCGCGGGGGCGCCTGCCGCGGGCTGTGCAGCTTGAATCACCGGGCGGATGAACAGCCGCGCGGTCTGGCCGAGAGTGCGTGCCTGCGAGCTGTCGTCACCGGGAACGGTGATGACGAGGTTCTCGCCGTCGATGAGCACCTCCGAGCCCGCGACACCGAGACCGTCTACGCGAGTGGTGATGATCTGCTGTGCCTGGATCAGGCTCTCACGGCTCGGCGCGCTGCCGTCCGGCGTCCGCGCCGTCAACGTGACACGGGTACCGCCTTCGAGGTCGATACCGAGCTTGGGCTCGGGGGACTTGTCTCCGGTGAAGAAGACCAAGGCGTACACAACGGCCATCAGGACGCCGAACACGGCGAGATAGCGGGATGGATGCACCGATCCGCTTGAAGGTGCCACGGTGTGTGATTCTCCTCTTGGCGTTTGAGGGTGAGGTGACGAGAGGTGACTCGCGGGAGGTTCAGGGCATACCGGGCGCCTGGACCCTTGCACGCGAAACCGCTGCCGGACCGTGTCCGACAGCGGCTGAGATCATCGCGAAGTCACTCCTTGTCGAGGCGACGCGTGCTCTGTTCGACGGTGTCGTCGGCGGAGGGCTGCGACGACACGGTCTTGTCGAGCGACGGTCCTGCACCTTCCACACCGGACAGGTCGTCGGGTGCGGTGATCGCGTCGCCTGAACGATCGTCGAACTCGTCGTCGGTCTCCGGTGGGAGAACCTCACGGACGACTGCCCGGGACCAGGTGGTGATGATGCCGTCGGCGATCTCGAGGTCGACGGTGTCCTCTTCCACCAGCGCGACGCGGGCGTAGAGGCCTGCGGTCGTCACGACCTCGTCACCGACCTTCAGCGAGTCCTGCAATGCCTGGGTGTCGGCGAGGACCTTCTTCTGCTTGCGCACGTTGAGGAACATCGGTACGAGCAGCGCCACGATCAGCAGCGGAAATAGCAGTTCCATCTTCTACGTCAGTCCTAAGAGGTGTCGTTGTTCTTGTCGTGTCGGCGTCCGATAGCGAGCGCGTCGCGCGCATTCGGAGTGCCGTGCGTCGGGTCCAGTGTGCCATTACCTCACTGCCGACTTGTCCGGCTCCTGAGCTTTGCCGGGCAATTACTCGAATAATCCCTGCTGAGCTTCGTTCGTTCGCACGGAAATACCGCCGATGGCGAGGTCCGGTGGGGGCACGAGACCGAGATGCTGCCACGCTGCTGCCGTCGCCACCCGTCCACGGGGAGTCCGTGCAACCATGCCCGCGCGTACCAGAAACGGCTCACACACTTCTTCCACCGTCGACGGTTCCTCTCCGACGGCGACCGCGAGTGTCGACACGCCGACGGGCCCGCCTCCGAAGCTCCGGATCAACGCGCTGAGAACCGCTCGGTCCAGCCTGTCCAGACCCAACTGGTCGACGTCGTAGACGACGAGCGCTTCCTGCGCCGTCTGTTTGGTCACGGTGCCGTCCCCACGCACCTCGGCGTAGTCGCGCACTCGGCGAAGCAGGCGGTTCGCGATACGTGGGGTACCGCGCGAGCGTCCGGCGATCTCGGCGCATCCTGCCGCGTCGATCGGCACGCCGAGGATGCCTGCCGAGCGCACGAGTATCCGCTGCAGTTCCTCGGGTTCGTAGAAGTCCATGTGCGCGACGAAGCCGAAGCGATCCCTCAGCGGTCCGGTGAGGGCGCCCGATCGGGTGGTGGCTCCGACCAAAGTGAACGGCGCGACTTCGAGAGGGATGGAGGTGGCGCCCGGCCCCTTGCCCACCACCACGTCGACACGGAAGTCCTCCATGGCGAGGTACAGCATCTCCTCGGCCGGGCGCGCGATTCGGTGGATCTCGTCGATGAACAGCACGTCGCCCTCGACGAGGTTGCTGAGCATGGCGGCGAGATCACCTGCCCGTTCGAGCGCGGGCCCCGACGTCAGTCGCAACGACGTACCCAGTTCCTGGGCGATGATCATCGCCATCGACGTCTTGCCGAGCCCGGGTGGGCCCGACATCAGGATGTGATCGGGTGTGCCGCCACGAAGCTTCGCACCGGTCAGGACGAGTTGGAGTTGCTCACGCACTCGCGGCTGACCGATGAAGTCCGTCAGCGATTTCGGGCGCAGACTGGTCTCGACGTCGACGTCGTCCGCGGTGACCTCCGCGGTCACCTGTGAGTCCTCGAGGTCGGCGTCGTCGGTCATCTCGTCTTACCCAGGTACGCGAGCGCGGAGCGTAGCGCAGCCGACGTCGACGCGTCGGGCTGAGCGGCCAGTACGGATGCTGTCGCGTCCTCGGCTTGTTTGACCGCGAATCCGAGTCCGGTGAGGGCTTCGACGATCTGATCGTGCACCGCGCCGCCGCTCGCGCCTGCGGTCGGCGTCGCGGACGCTCCCCCTCCGCCGACGATGGCGTCGACCTTGTCCCGCAGTTCGACGACCATCCGTTCGGCACCGCGTTTTCCGATCCCGGGTACACGCGTCAACGCAGTGACGTTGCCGTCCGCCAAGGCGGTCCGCAACGCCGCCGGATCGAGCACGGCGAGGGTGGCCATCGCGATACGAGGCCCGACACCGGACACCGTCAGCAACAGTACGAACAGGTCCCGTGACTCGGTGTCCGAGAACCCGTAGAGGGTCATCGAGTCCTCGCGGACGATCATGGTCGTCAGCAGTCTGGACTCGGATCCCCGAGTCAACGACGCGAGTGTCGAGGGTGTCGCGTTGACTCGATATCCGACCCCGGACGCTTCGAGGACTGCGTGGTCGAGCGCGATGTCCAGTACTTCCCCGCGGATGGATGCGATCATCCGACGCCCGCCTCTCCGACAGCCCGAGCCGCTACGGCTCGGGCGCTCTTCTTCGCCGCGGCTGTCCGTGCTTTACGCTCCTCGGCCAGCCGTACCTCGTACTTGCGCCGCTGTTCTTTGGCCATCGCCTCGGCCTTCGCCATCCTCGCGATCATCGGCGCGCGCCAGCAGTGACAGATACCCAGAGCGAGAGCATCGGCCGCGTCGGCGGGAGTCGGTGCGGTCTGCAGTCCGAGAATCCGCATGACCATGGCTGTGACCTGCGCTTTGTCCGCACTACCGTTGCCCGTGACCGCGGCTTTCACCTCGCTGGGAGTGTGAAAGCAGACGTCGATGCCTCGGCGGGCTGCGGCGAGCGCGATCACTCCCCCGGCTTGCGCCGTGCCCATCGCGGTGCGCACGTTGTGTTGCGCGAACACGCGCTCGACGGCGACGACGTCAGGCTTATGAGTATCGAGCCAATACTCCGCGGCCTCGGAGATTCGGAGCAAACGCTGAGCCAGATCCATGTCCGCCGGAGTGCGCACGACATCGACGTCCAATGCGATGACACTGCGCCCCGAACCGCCCTCGATCAAACTCAACCCGCACCGGGTCAAGCCTGGGTCGACGCCCATCACTCGCACGTGTTCACCTTCCGCTTACGAACTGTTGTTCGATAGCGTAGCGGAGGGCAGGCCGAGCGGGCGTGTGCGACACCCGACCGGCCGCCGACGGGTCAGTCCTCGTCGAGTTGCGCGAGAACCTCGTCCGACAGTTCGACGTTGGAGTAGACGTTCTGAACGTCGTCACTGTCCTCGAGCGCGTCGATCAACTTGAACACCTTGCGTGCACCGTCGACGTCGACGGGAACGCTCACCGACGCCTGGAAGCTGGCCTCGGCCGAATCGTAGTCGATCCCGGCCTCCTGCAGCGCCGTTCGGACTGCAACGAGATCGGTTGGCTCACTGACGATCTCGAAGGTGTCGCCGTTGTCGGTGACTTCCTCGGCACCGGCGTCGAGAACCGCCATCAGGACGTCGTCCTCGGACTGACCGTTCTTCTCCAACGTCACCAGACCCTTGCGCGAGAACAGGTACGACACCGATCCCGGGTCCGCCATGTTGCCGCCGTTGCGGGTCATCGCCACCCGAACCTCGCCCGCGGCGCGGTTGCGGTTGTCGGTGAGGCACTCGATGAGCACCGCCACACCGTTGGGTCCGTAGCCCTCGTACATGATGGTCTGCCAGTCGGCGCCGCCGGCTTCCTCGCCCGCGCCGCGCTTGCGCGCACGCTCGATGTTGTCGTTGGGAACCGACGTCTTCTTCGCCTTCTGGATGGCGTCGAACAGCGTCGGATTACCTGTGGGATCGCCACCACCGGTGCGGGCCGCCACCTCGATGTTCTTGATGAGTTTGGCGAACGACTTGCCACGCTTGGCGTCGATCACCGCCTTCTTGTGCTTGGTGGTGGCCCATTTGGAGTGGCCGCTCATGCGATGGAGCCCCTTTCGTACTTACAACAAGTGTTCGTAGTTTACGCGTGCTCGACCGGCACCGACTCCATACACGTCCGCAAACGTGCGAACGTCGCCGCTCAGACCCCACGCACGAGGTCGACGAAGAGTCCGTGTACGCGACGGTCACCGGTGACCTCGGGATGAAAGCTGGTGGCCATGACGGGCCCCTGGCGCACCGCGACGACGCGACCCGCGGCGGGACCGTCGGGAACGGTGGCGAGGACCTCCACGCCGTCGCCGACGCGTTCCACCCACGGCGCTCGGATGAACACCGCGCGCAGGGGGTCGCCGTCGATTCCAGCGAACTCGAGATCGGTTTCGAAGGAGTCGACCTGACGACCGAAGGCATTGCGCCGCACGGTGATGTCGAGGGCGTCGAGATGCTGGGCGTCCTCTCTGGTATCGAGAACTTCACTCGCCAACATGATCATTCCCGCACACGATCCGTAAGCGGGTAGTCCGTCACGCAGCCGGGCACGCAGCGGTTCGAGCAGTTCGAAGACCGTCAGAAGCCTGCTCATCGTCGTCGATTCGCCGCCGGGAACGACGAGTCCGTCGACGCCGTCCAACTCCGCGGGCCGGCGTACCGCGACTGCCTCGGCGCCGCTCGAGCTCAGCGCAGCGAGGTGTTCTCGGACGTCGCCCTGCAACGCGAGTACACCGATGCGAGGCCCGGTCACCTGGGCTTGAACGGATCGGTGGCCGATTTCGTTCGATCCCGCTCGAAGCGCATCAGACCTTCCTGCACTACGGCGGCGACCATGCGACCCTGCCGGTCGAAAATTCGGCCCTGTGCCAGCGCACGCCCGAAGTCCGCGGACGGCGACGTCTGGTCGTACAGCAGCCATTCGTCGGCGCGGAACGGGCGCAGGAACCACAACGCGTGATCGAGTGACGCCGTCTGAGTCGCCACGCCCGGGTGTGGGACCTTCGCCGAGCCGATCAGGGTCATGTCGGACATGTACGCGAGCGCGCAGACGTGGAACACCTGATTGTCCGGCAACCGATCGCGGTAACGAAACCACACTCGCTGCTGGGCGGCGAGGCTCGGGTATTTCTCGGTCTGCTCATCGGGGACCTTGCGTATGTCCCATTCCTTCCACTCCTCGTAGAACGAATTGTCGAACTCCGGAAGGGTGCGCGGGTCCGGCAAGGTCTCCGGATCGACGACGCGGGGCATCGTGTCCTGGTGCGAGATGCCGTCGTCGTCGACGTGGAACGACGCGGACATGGTGAAGATCGCCTTGCCGTCCTGAATTCCGGTGACACGGCGCGTACAGAAGGACCTGCCGTCACGGATGCGCTCGACCATGTAGACGGTCGGCTCCGTGGGGTTGCCCGGCCGGATGAAGTAACCGTGCAACGAGTGCACGCGGTAGTCGTCGGCGACTGTGTTGACGGCCGACACCAGAGCCTGCCCGGCGACCTGCCCGCCGAACGTCCGCTGCAACATGCTCGGGAAGGTTCGACCACGGAAGATGTCGTTCTCGATACGTTCCAATTCGAGAATGTCCTCGATACTGGCCATTGTTCACCTCTCGTCGCTGCTGGTGAAGGCTAACAAGCGCGGAAACAGGCAAGATGAACCGGTGCCGAACCGAGACCTGCCGACGCCTGTGCCGATTTTCCCGGAACTACTCGCCCGGGCAGTGGCCGATCGAATTCCCCACGGCCGCCGCGCAATCGGTGTGATCGACGGCGTCGACGCTGCTGGTCCGGTCGATTTCGCCGGGACGGTCCGTGACCTCGTGGGCGCGTCCGGACGGCGTTGTGACGTGATCGATCTCCACGATTACGTGCGGCCCGCCTCACTGCGATTCGAGTACTCTCGGACCGACGAGTTGACCTATCGGACAGCCTGGTTCGACTTCGCCGCGGTGGAGCGTGAGGTCGTTGCCCCGATGCGTCCCGGAGGCCGAGGAACGTTCCTACCCCGGCTCTGGGACGAGGTGGCCGATCGGTCCGCGAGGGCGAGCCTCGTCGACGCGGCTCCCGACCATGTTCTGCTGATCGCCGGTCCGACGGCCCTCGGACGCATTCCCGATGCAGCGGTGACGGTGCACCTGAAGATCAGCGAAGCCACCATGCGGCGCCGGACCCCCGAGGCCGACGCATGGACGGTTGCACCGCTGCTCGAGTTCTACGACGAGGCACCGACTGCGGACGTCGTGGTCCGCTGGGATCACCCGGACCGGCCCGCGATACTCCAGGCCTGAGACGTCACCAGCCGCGTTCGGCCAAACGGTGAGCAACCGGAAGATCGTCGACGTTGATGCCCACCATGGCCTCACCCAGGCCACGCGAGACCTTGGCGAGGACGTCGGGGTCGTCGTGGAAGGTCGTCGCCTTGACGATCGCCTCGGCACGCTCCTTCGGGTTGCCGGACTTGAAGATTCCGGATCCGACGAAGACGCCCTCCGCACCGAGTTGCATCATCATCGCAGCGTCAGCCGGCGTAGCGATGCCGCCGGCCGTGAACAGGGTCACGGGCAGCTTGCCCGCACGTGCGACCTCCACGACCAGGTCGTGGGGAGCCTGAAGTTCCTTTGCCGCGACGTACAGCTCGTCTTCGGGCAGCGACGTGAGTCGGCGAATCTCGTCGCGGATCTTGCGCATGTGCGTGGTCGCGTTGGACACGTCGCCGGTACCCGCCTCGCCCTTGGACCTGATCATCGCTGCGCCTTCGGTGATCCGACGCAGCGCTTCGCCGAGATTGGTTGCGCCGCACACGAACGGGACGGTGAAGTTCCATTTGTCGATGTGGTTGGCGTAGTCCGCCGGGGTCAGCACCTCGGATTCGTCGACGTAGTCGACGCCGAGACTCTGGAGTATCTGCGCTTCGACGAAGTGGCCGATCCTCGCCTTCGCCATGACGGGGATGGACACCGCGGCGATGATGCTGTCGATCATGTCCGGATCGCTCATCCGCGACACACCACCCTGCGCGCGGATGTCCGCCGGAACACGTTCGAGCGCCATGACCGCCACGGCCCCTGCATCCTCGGCGATCTTGGCCTGATCGGCGGTGACCACGTCCATGATCACGCCGCCCTTGAGCATTTCGGCCATGCCGCGCTTGACGCGTGCTGTCCCCCGGCCGTTGTCTTCGACGTCTGATGCGGGAACGATGGGCGTACTCAAAGGACTCTCCTGCAGCTGAGGGAACACGGGACTACCTCGGAGCGAGGCGTGCCCGAGAGTAGACCGAACTGGCATTCATTCCCATAGCCAGTCGAGAATTGCTGGACCCCTGACCGAGCGCTCCGTTCCGCCGTGTCCGTCGGCCTCAGCGGATAGCGCGTACGTCCGGTTCGGTTCTACGCGCAAGCACGATGTTGACCTCGTCGAGCAGTTCGGCGAGATCCTGCGGATACACCGTCTCGCCGATCGCCGCGAGTGACCTGATGTCGTCCTCGGTGCACCACTTGTGGCCCGTCACCGTTCGACGCTCGAAGTCGGTGAATCCCGAATGTTCGGGCTCGAACTCCTGAGTCCTCGACGCGAAGAACAGCTCCTCGGACCGCAGGAGCACTCCGTTGAACGGGAACGTGGCCACCCGCCGCCACATCGGCCCCTTCAACTCGGTCGACGCCACGCCCAGACCCGTTTCCTCCCGGACCTCACGGACAGCGGCCTCGCGGAGGTTCTCGCCGGACTCGACGGCGCCACCGATGGTGAACCAGAAATACACGTCGGGAACCGTCGGATCGTGGCCGCGCAGAAGAAGCACCCGGCCTCGTTCGTCGACGAGAACGACTCTCGCCGAGGTGCGCTGCACCGCTCGCCCCTCGGACCCGAAGGTGTCGGACGCCGACCGCTCGGCAATCTCGAAGTACGTCGGCAGGGGCGCAGTTCCGCCCAGGTGCAGTGCACGAACCGCCGCGGTCGTGCGCAGCGCCAACGTGTCTCGCACCGCATCGTTGTGGAACCTGCGCGCGATCAGCACCCGGGCTTCGGCGTCGGCGAGCTCGGCTACCAGTTGCGGGGGCAGATCGGCAGGATCGAGCGCCGCCAGCGCCACCGACACCGCGTTCTCGGCCGCCTCACGATGTGCGCGGTCGGCGCGTTCGGCGGCGTCGGCCAGCGCCGCCAATCGCCGACTGTCCTCCAGCTGGGCCCTGGTCGCCGACGCCACGGCTCTGGCCACCACGGCGCGGCGCGCCAGTGCGGAGTCGAGCGACTGCCACGACAGGTCCGAGCGGACGTGCAGCCGATCGAGGCGGTTGGCCGTCGCGTAGGCCCACAGCCCGATCACCAGGACCAGTACCGCGACGAGACCGACGATCAGAATCGTCAACGCGGACAGTGTCATCAGCTCGCCGCCCGCACTTTCTGTCCCCCGACGGTCACGGTCTCGTAGACCCGCATGATCTGCTCGGCGACGACCGGCCAATCGTATTCCGCCACAGCCCGGGTCGCCGCCTGCACCACACGGTCCCTGACATCGTCCGAGGACAGCACCGCGTCGACGGCATCGGCGAGGGCGACGTCGTCGTCGATCGGCACCAACAGGCCGGCGGTGCCGTCGCGAAGGACCCGCCGGAACGCGTCGAGCTCACTGGCCACCACAGCGGTACCCGACGCCATCGCCTCCACGAGCACGATCCCGAAGCTCTCGCCGCCGAGGTTGGGGGCGCAGTACACGTCGGCACTCCGCATCGCCGACGCCTTCTCCTCGTCGTCGACCTGCCCGAGGAACCGCAGATGCGACGCTGCCGCGCCCGCTTCCTTTCGTAGTTTGTCCTCGTCACCGCGTCCGACGACGAGTATCTCGACGTCGGGGTGTCGCTCGACGAGTGTCGGAAGCGCGCGCAGCAGCACCGCCATGCCTTTGCGTGGTTCGTCGAAGCGGCCGAGGAACAGTACGGTGCCGCCGGCTCGGGGATACCCGGGAAGCAGCGTTGCGCGTCGGAAGGCCGGTACGTCGACACCGTTGGGGATTTCGACGGCATCGCTGCCGAGTGCCTCGACCTGCCACCGGCGGGCGAGTTCGGATACCGCGATCCGTCCGCTGATCTTTTCGTGGTAGGGACGGAGAACACCCTGAAACGTACTGAGTACCAACGACTTCGTGGTGGAAGTGTGAAAGGTCGCCACTATCGGGCCGTCGGCGGCCTTGAGTGCCAGCATCGACAGGCTCGGGGCATTCGGTTCGTGAATGTGCAGGACGTCGAAGTCGTTCTCGGCGATCCACTTCCGAATGCGCGAGTACGTGACCGGCCCGAACCGGAGCCTCGCCACCGAGCCGTTGTACGGAATGGCCAGGGCCTCACCCGCGGAGACGACGAAGTCGGGTAGTTCGGTGTCGTCGGACGCCGGTGCGAGGACGCTCACTCGGTGACCCCGTTCGATGAACACCTCGGCGAGCTGCTGCACGTGTGCCTGAACTCCACCCGGCACGTCGAAGGAGTACGGACAGACCATCCCGATCTTCACGTGCCCTCGATCCGTGCTCGCCGCGAATCGGACAGGTCGTCCATCCACAGAGGTTGGAGCATGTGCCAGTCGGCGGGATAGGTCGCGATGTTGTCGGCGAAGCGGTCGGCGAGCTGCTGCGTGGCGGTCTCGACTCCCTCGCCCACGTCGATGCGCGGTGAGATGGAGAAGCCCCAGGCATCGCCGTCGAAGTAGCAGTGCACGGGCAGCAAGTGCGCGCCTGTGTCGATCGCGAGGCGAGCCGGGCCCGCCGCCATTCGTGTCGGCTCCCCGAAGAACGTGACGGGCACACCGTGCCTGGCCAGATCGCGTTCGCTCAGCAGGCAGACGACTTTGTTCTCCCGCAGACGTTCCGACAGCGCCGCGAACGGCGGCACCTCCCCTCCGCTGAGCGGGAAGATCTCGAAACCGAGGCTTTCTCGGTAGGCCACGAACCGCTGGTAGAGCGATTCGGGTTTCAACCGTTCCGCGACGGTCGCGAAGGTGCCGTGAGTCCGTGCCAGCCACACACCGGCCATGTCCCAGTTTCCGCTGTGCGGCAGCGCGAGCACCGCGCCGCGACCGTCGGCGAGCGCAGCGTTCAGGTGTTCCTGGCCGTGGATGCTCGAATCGAGCGACGCCGCCAACTCATCGAGGTCCATCGATGGAAGGCGGAATGCCTCTCGCCAGTATCGGGCGTAGGAGCGCAACGACGCACGGATTAGCTCGTCGGGCACCTGGTCCGCTGTGGTGCCCAGCACGCGTGAGAGGTTTCGACGGAGTTGAGCCGGGCCGCCGCCCCGACGGGCCGCGACGTCCGCTCCGGCGTCGAACAGTCGGGTCGCCAGCCCGGCCGGAAGCGATCTCACCAGGCGCCAGCCCGCGGCGTACCCCGCGTCGCCGACGCGCTCGCCGAGAGTCACGGCGTATCGGTCTTCGCGTCGCCGTCGGTCGTGGCCGCAGGTTCCTTGCTGATGATGTCCCTGGCGCCCTCGGAGCGGCGCACGGCAAGCACTCGTTGGAACACCGTGACCACGCTGAGCACGGCGAGAACCCACATTGCCGGGTAGATGAGGCTGTCGAGCCAGGGAACGTCGTAGTGCCGACCGATTCCGGTCAGTCCTGCACCGACCAGAACGATGACCAGGCGGTCGGGCCGTTCGATCCATCCACCGTCCGCCGACAGACCGCTGGCTTCCGCGCGCGCCTTCGCGTAGGAGATGACCTGCGACGTCACGAGGCACACCAGAGTTGCGATCAGCAGCAGCTTGTCCTGCTCGCTGTACACCGCCCACCAGGCGAGGCCGGCGAAGATCGCGCCGTCCGCGACGCGGTCACAGGTCGCGTCGAGTACCGCTCCGTACTTCGTTCCGCCACCGCGTGCGCGCGCCATCGCACCGTCGAGCATGTCGAACAGCACGAACAGCGTGATCACCATCGTGCCCCAGAAGAGGTACCCGGCCGGGAACATCGTCACGGCGGCAGCCACCGTCACGACGGTGCCGATCAGCGTGACCGAATTGGGAGTCAGTCCGGTGGCGTTGAGCGCTCGACCGAGCGGTGCCGTCACCTTGGACATCGGAGTCCTACCGAGAATGCTCAGCACCGCGAACCCCCCTTTCGACGTATGTTCATTCGGCCCAGGCCGACGCCAGCAGAGCCCGCGTGTCACGCAGCAGCTGCGGCATGACCTTCGCTCCACCGACGACGGTGATGAAATTCGCGTCGCCGCCCCACCTGGGAACGATGTGCTGATGCAGATGCTCGGCCAACGATCCTCCGGCTGCCGCACCCAGGTTCAGTCCGACGTTGAAACCGTGCGGGTTGGACACGCGCTTGATGGTCCTGATGGCGTGCTGAGTGAACGACATGAGCTCGGCGCTCTCGGCGGGCGTCAGATCCTCCAACGCAGCGACGCGCCGGTACGGGACGACCATCGTGTGCCCGGGGTTGTACGGGTAGAGGTTGAGCACCGCGTACACCTGCTCGCCTCGCGCGACCACGAGCCCGTCCTCGTCGCTCATCTTCGGAATGTCCGAGAACGGTTCGCTGGACTTGCTGTTCTCACCGGGAGCTTCGGTGATGTAGGACATGCGGTGCGGCGTCCACAGACGTTGGAGTCGATCGGGGTCACCGAAACCGGTGTCGACGATCGCCGCGTCCTTGTCGGGCATGGTCAGCTCACTCCTGAGGTCTCGGCGACGAGGGTTGCGGTGGGAGATGCGTTGTTGCGCGAGCTGATCCAGTCCGCGATCAGCTCGACAGCTCGGTCGGTCGCGACTCCGTTGACCTGAGTGCCGTCGCGGAACCGGAAGCTGACCGCTCCGGCTTCCACGTCACGTTCGCCGGCGAGGAGCATGAACGGCACCTTCTGCGCGGTCTGGTTGAAGATCTTCTTCTGCATGCGGTCGTCCGACGCATCGACCTCTGCCCGAATTCCGCGCTTCTTCAGTTCGGCCACCACAGCGAACAGATGATCCTGATGCACCTCTGCCACCGGGATACCGACGACCTGCACTGGGGACAGCCACGCCGGGAACGCACCCGCGTAGTGCTCGGTGAGTACACCGAAGAACCGCTCGATCGAGCCGAACAGTGCTCGGTGAATCATCACCGGGCGTTCTTTGCTTCCCCCGGTAGCGGTGTACTCGAGCTCGAAGCGCTCGGGCAGGTTGAAGTCGAGCTGGATGGTGGACATCTGCCATGTCCTACCCAGTGCGTCCTTCGCCTGAACCGAGATCTTCGGGCCGTAGAACGCCGCGCCACCCGGATCGGGAACCAGATCGAGACCGGACGCGGCTGCCACCTCGGCGAGCGTGTTGGTCGCTTCCTCCCACACTTCGTCGCTGCCGACCGACTTGTCCGGGTTGCGAGTGGACAACTCCAGATAGAAGTCGTCGAGCCCGTAGTCCTTGAGCAGACCGAGAACGAATTCGAGCGTCGTGGTCAATTCGTCGCGCATCTGCGCACGAGTGCAGAAGATGTGGGCATCGTCCTGGGTCAGACCTCGAACGCGGGTGAGTCCGTGGATGACTCCGGACTTCTCGTAGCGGTACACGGTTCCGAACTCGAACAACCGCAAGGGCAGTTCACGATACGAGCGCCCCCGCGAGCGGAAGATCAGGTTGTGCATCGGGCAGTTCATCGGCTTGAGGTAGTAATCCTGGCCGGGTTTGCGCACAGCACCGCTCTCGTCGAGCTCGGCGTCGAGATGCATGGCCGGGAACATCCCGTCGCGATACCAGTCCAGGTGGCCGGACACCTCGTACAGGTGCCCCTTGGTGATGTGCGGGGTGTTGACGAAGTCGTATCCCTCTTCGATGTGCCTCTGCCGGGAATAGTTCTCCAGCTCGTTTCTGATGGTGCCGCCCTTGGGGTGGAACACCGGGAGCCCGGATCCCAGCTCGTCCGGGAAGCTGAAGAGGTCGAGCTCCGACCCGAGCTTGCGGTGGTCGCGGCGCTCCGCCTCGGCCAGCAGCTCCAGGTGGCGATCGAGAGCCTCGGAAGATTCCCACGCGGTTCCGTAGATGCGCTGCAAACCGGCGTTGTCCTGGTTGCCGCGCCAGTAGGCGGCGGAACTGCGGGTCAACTTGAACGCAGGGATGTACTTGGTGGTCGGTATATGGGGGCCGCGGCACAGGTCGCCCCAGATTCGGTCCCCCGTCCGCGGATTCAGATTGTCGTACGCGGTCAGCTCGCCGCCGCCGACCTCCATGATCTCGGGATCGTCGATGCCGGACTTGTCGTTGACCAGTTCCAGCTTGTACGGCTCGTTCGCCAGTTCCTCTCGGGCCTGATCGATCGAGTCGTAGACGCGACGCGAGAATCGCTGGCCGGCCTTCACGATCTGCTTCATCTTCTTCTCGAGCGCGGTCAGGTCCTCGGGAGTGAACGGCTGCTCGACGTCGAAGTCGTAGTAGAAGCCGTCCTTGATGAACGGGCCGATGCCCAACTTCGCACCGGGAAACAGGTCCTGGACCGCCTGCGCCAGGACGTGCGCGGCGGAATGCCTGATGACACTGCGGCCGTCCTCGGTGTTCGCGGCCACCGGCTCGACCTCGGCATCACCGTCGGGAGCCCAGGACAGATCGCGAAGCTTGCCGTCGGCGTCACGCACGACGACGATCGCGTCAGGTCCCTTGTTGGGCAAGCCCGTGTCCCGAAGTGCCGTTCCGGCAGTCGTTCCGGCCGGCACCATGATGCGGGCGGGCGAGACGGCGGTTACGGGCATGGTCACGGCGATGTACTCCTTGGTCGATCCTCGCAGGGAAGATCCCGGTGTAAGTGGATAGCGGCGGTCGGTGAGACCGAGGACAGCCTATCGGCTCTCGGGTGCACGTTCGCCGTCACATCGCGGACGCGTCGTCACAGTGGACTGGACAGCCAACTCCAGTCGAGACCGAACCACCCGCCGATGAGCGAGAACGTACCGAGCAACCACAACGTCACCAGCACGACGGCCGTGGTCAGCAGTACACCGAGCCCTTTGACGAACACGGACTGGTGCGAGAACCACTCCATGAATCGGTCGTAGTGCTTGCGCGCGAACTTCAGGAGCCGATGCGCCCACGTGAATTCCGACGCGAGAATGCCGAGGCCCGCGAAGACGATCAGCCACCCGGGACCCGGATACGGAATCGCCAGGATTCCGAGCCCCAGCACGATCAGCCCGACCACGCCGACCGTGATTCGGTACGCGAGATCGAGAGTGGGATTGGCTCTGATCTTGGCACGGAACTGGCGTCGTCGTTCCGACACCCGGTCGAATACGCCGTCGTCGTGCGCGGTTTCGGCGCGATCGTCTGCAGTCACCGCATCAGGTTACCGGCGCGTGAGACAACACAAGCCCCACGCTCGGTGCGTGGGGCTTGGCGCGGGGGCTCGTTGTTTGCTTCCAGTGGTCCCGGCTGGGATCGAACCAGCGACCTTCCGCGTGTGAAGCGGACGCTCTTCCACTGAGCCACGGGACCGTCATCGTCCGACAGCGATGTACGCCTCTCGAACGAGGCAGAACATTAACATGCGTACCGCGGGATACTCGAATCGCCCTGTTCGTCGAGCGTTCCGTACAGACTCTTCCCCGTGTCGGCGCTCGCCCCCGACCCGACAGTGACGCCACTCGAGCAACCGACAGCGGCACTGACAAGGCGATTTGTGAGTTCGCCAGAAGTTGGTCTAGTGTTTTCACCGCACCACGGAGACGGTAACGGTTCCGCGGGGCACGCGGATGTGGCGCAGTGGTAGCGCATCACCTTGCCAAGGTGAGGGTCGCGGGTTCGAATCCCGTCATCCGCTCGAGGCTGGAACAATCTCAGGGCCGAATCAGCGAGAGCTTGTGCCGATTCGGATCAAGGGCAATCGAGAGAACGCCTGGCCCATGGTGGAGTGGCCGAGTGGTGAGGCAACGGCCTGCAAAGCCGTGCACACGGGTTCGATTCCCGTCTCCACCTCGCAGTGTGTCGGAGGCAGCCGTCTTCGATGCAAGTACCTGCGCGATTAGCTCAGCGGGAGAGCGCTTCCCTGACACGGAAGAGGTCACTGGTTCAATCCCAGTATCGCGCACCACGCGAAGAACCCCGGTCTTGTGCCGGGGTTCTTTTCGTCCGACTGAATGTCGGTGGTTTCACCGCATCGCCCGCTGGATCCGTCCTCGGATGCAGCGTTCGATGCACATGCGGATGTGGCGCAGTGGTAGCGCATCACCTTGCCAAGGTGAGGGTCGCGGGTTCGAATCCCGTCATCCGCTCGTTCGATGTTCGCCTGCGCGATTAGCTCAGCGGGAGAGCGCTTCCCTGACACGGAAGAGGTCACTGGTTCAATCCCAGTATCGCGCACCATCCGAGAATGCCCTTCAGCCCCGTGCTGGAGGGCATTTGTGGTCTGGACCCGTGCAGGGGTGGTGATTCAGGTCATACACGTGCACTCTGGAGGGACATCCCCGACCGGAAGGAACCCCACCGATGGCCGACCGTACGAACGAGGCAGACAGTGGCGCCGAAGGTGTCACACCGACCACGGATCCGAGCACCGAGGAGAGGGCGAAGTCCGACGCGGCGGAGATCGATGCCCAGTACGAACCCGGCGCACGGCCGACAGTCACGCTGCCCGGAACGGACGGCATGGTGTCCGGGACGGCATTCGCAGACATGGTCGACGACAACGGCGGCCTGAAGGAGGACTCGACGCCGGATGCCTGAGGCGCCCACCGACACCCACGAAGTGCACGGTGTCGACGGAGTTCGTGGGTATCTTCATCGGTCCGACGGGCCGGAGGTGGCCGCACTCGCACTGACGCACGGGGCCGGCGGTGACTGCTCGGCCAAGTTCCTCGTCGACGTCGCCACCACATGGTCCGCGCACGGGGTGACGGTTCTGCGGTTCGATCTGGCGTTCCGGCAGGCGAAGCCGTCCGGCCCACCGCATCCGTCGAAGTCCGCGGCCGATCGAAACAGTGTGGTGCTCGCGGTCGAATATCTCGGCAGCCTCACCGCAGCGCCTCTCGTGGTGGGAGGACACTCCTATGGAGGCCGCCAGGCATCGATGACGGTGTCGGAGGGGCTCTCCGCCGTCGGTGCGCTGCTGTTGTCCTATCCGTTGCATCCGCCGGGCAAACCCGACAAGGCACGTACCGCGCACCTACCCGGAATAGATATCCCCACCCTGTTCGTCTCGGGCACGAAGGATCCATTCGGCACACCCGACGAGCTGAGGCTGGCAATCGCATCGATCCCCGGCCCGACGGAGTTGCTCGAGATCGACGGTGCAGGACACGACCTGTCCGCAGCCAAGCACCGCGTCGCCGAGCGATCGTTCGAGCACGCGTCACCCTTGTTCGGCACAGCCCGGTAATCGCGTCGGCGAGTCCCCGTGCGGTAGGAAACTGCTCGAATGTTCTACTTGTCTCATGCCCACCTGGGGATGGTTCGTCGTTGCACTCGTTCTGATCGACGCAGCGGTTCTCGCTGCGTGGCTGCTGGCTCGTAAACGTCCGGGCAAGCGCACGGATTCGACGAAACCCCCGGCGCCGCTCGCATCGACAGGGGTCCTGTGGGCCGACATCGAACCGACGCTTCGCACGCTCAAACACGAGGGAAACTCGCTCGCAGCGATCAAACTCCTGCGGTCCCGCACCGGGTTGCCGCTGCGCGAAGCCAAAGAGGCGGTGGACCGACTGTGACCGTGATCGTGGGCCGAGCCGGAATCTGGGAAGCCGAACAACTCGCCGACGTCGCCGCCGTGACGTTTCCGCTGGCCTGTCCACCCGGGTCGACCCAGGAGTCGATCGAAGCCTTCATCGGCGAGGTGCTCTCCCACGAACGGTTCGCCGACTACCTGGACGATCCGGATCGGACGATTCTCGCCGCGCGTGAAGACGACTCGATCGTCGGGTACGCCATGCTGATTCGCGGCGAGCCGGCCGACCCCTCGATCAGCGCCGTCCTGTCGACATCGCCGACGATGGAACTGTCCAAGATGTACGTCCTACCGGGTCATCACGGCAGCGAAGTGTCGGCGGCACTGATGGCGGCGACCGTGGCGTTGGCGGTCGACTTCGGCTGCGCTGGAATCTGGTTGGGCGTCAACCAGCAGAACGCGCGAGCTCAGCGCTACTACGCCAAGCACGGGTTCCACCGTGTGGGCACCAAGACGTTCACCGTCGGTGCCGAGGTACACGACGATTTCGTGTTCGAACGAGTCCTCTGACGTCAGCCGACGGCTGCGAAACGAGACAATGCGAGCAGGCGCGAGGTGGCACGCAGGTACTTCTTGCGATACCCGCCTGCCAACATCTCCTCGGTGAAGATTTCGTCGAGCTTTCCGCCGGACGCCGTCACCGGGATGCTCGCGTCGTACAGGCGGTCGGCCAACACGACAAGTCGGAGTGCGACCGCCTGGTCGGCAGCGGGGTGCACGTTCTTCCAGAAGACCGCCTCGACGCCGTCGAGCAGCTTGCCGTACCGCGACGGGTGCAACGTACTCAGGTGTGCGAGCAACTCGTCGAAATCGTCGAGCGTTGCGCCCTCGACGTGGTTCGCGCGCTCGACCAGTTCGGACTCGGAGGTGGGATCGGGAGCAGGCGGAAGGTCGCGGTGTCGGTAGTCGGGGCCGTCGACACGAATCGACTCGAAGATCGACCCGAGCTTCTTGATCTCGCGCATGAAGTCCTCGGCAGCGAACCTGCCCTCGCCCAGCTGTCCGGGGAGAGTGTTCGACGTCGCGACGATGGACACTCCACGTGCGGAGAGCTCGGACAGCAGACGGGACACCAGCATGGTGTCACCCGGGTCGTCGAGTTCGAACTCGTCGATGCACAGGACACTGTGGTTCGACAGCTGATCGAGTGCCTGGTTGAAGCCGAGCGCCCCGACCACATGTGTCAGCTCCACGAACGTTCCGAATGCCTTGGGCTCGGGCACGCTGTGGAAGATCGACGCCAAAAGGTGGGTCTTGCCGACGCCGAACCCGCCGTCGAGGTACAGGCCCGCGCCGGTTGCCGGGGTCTTCTTGCCGAAGAGGCCGCGCTTGCCACCCTTTCCGCGGATCTTGGTGACCTTCTGCGCGAACGCCTCGGCTTTCGCGACCGCCTCGGCCTGGCTCGGCTCGTTCGGATCGGGAATGTACGACGAGAAGCTGACGTCGTCGAACATGGCCGGCGGAACCATTTGAGCGATCAACTGATCGGATGGAACGACGGGGTTTCGATCGACAAGACGTGCAGGCATTGAACGAGCGTAGCGACGTGGTGTTATCTACCTTATGCAGCTACTGGATATTGCGACCTACTTCACATCCGAGAGCGATGTGTCACGCGTCGCGAAGGGCCGGCTGGACGAGGCCGACCTGTCGCGCCTGTACGCCTATCCCCCTCGACCCCGGCGCCCGTGGATTCGGGCGAACTTCGTGGCCAGCATCGACGGAGCAGTGACGGCCGACGGCGTGTCCGCCGGCCTCGGGTCGCCCGCCGACCAGGCAGTCTTCGGGGTCCTACGGTCCTTGACCGACGCGGTCCTCGTCGGCGCCGGAACCGTGCGCGCCGAAAATTACGGAGGCGTCTCCCTGCCCGACGACACCCGCCGGGCCCGCGTCGACCGCGGGTTGGACGAACTCCCCCCAGTCGTGGTCGTGACGGCCTCCGCCGAACTCGACCCCGACGCGCGAGTGTTCACCGACACCACCGTCACTCCGATCGTCGTGACCACTGCAGCCGCGTCCGCCGACAAGAAGAAGGCACTGTCCGACGCCGGAGCCCGGATCGTCGAGGCAGGTGAGACGACCGTGACGACCGGCGACCTACTCGGCGCGCTGGACGGTCTCGGTCTTCACCGCGTCCTGTGCGAGGGTGGCCCGGGACTGTTCGGCCAGCTGATCGCCGACGACGCCGTGGACGACGTCTGCCTCACGGTGTCGCCTCTCCTCGTGGCGGGGTCTGCCGGCAGGATCTCGCACTCCGCATCCGGCGCGGTCCGGCGCATGACGAGGGCGCACGTCGTCGCCGACGACGACGGCACACTGCTGACCAGGTGGGTCAAGCACCGAACCGAACACTGACCGGCCTGGTCGGATGTGTCGCCGACCGCCTGGTCGGATGGGTCGCCGACCGCGCGGTGCGGGAACTAGATAGCCTCGCAGCGTGACGCAGAATCGATCGTTGCTGGTGTTCGTCGTGTGTCTGTCTATGTTCGCGGCCGGGTGCGGGGCCGGGCCGTCCGGTCGACCCGACGTGGCGGTCGAGCAGAACTCACCGGGCCAGCCCGCCGACACCGAATCGGAGGACCCCGCGCCGGAGCCTCCTGCACTGCAGGTTCCGGTGACGGATCTGTCCTGGCAGGACTGCACGTCGGACACCCTCGGTCGATACGGCTACGCACCTCGTACCCCCGGCCTGATCCTCGAATGCGCGGATTTCGAGGCGCCCGTCGACGCGTCCGGTGAGATGTTCGGGTCCTTCTCCGTCGGTGCGCTGCGTGCGCGCCTGGATCGGACGCCTGCCGACGCTCCCCCGATGGTGCTGACGTCAGGGGCGGACCGCGCGTCGATCGAGACGCTTGCCGACATGGCAGCAGGGCAGGGCGCGACCCTTCTGGCAACCAATCCTGTGGTCGCGGTGGACCGACGCGGCATCGGCCGATCCACTGCGGTGGACTGCACCAAGTTCGACGCCCGCGCAGCCCTGGCGGATCTGGGACAGTTCGCCGGAGCAGGCGGTGACACCGTCGATCGAGCCGTCACCGCAGGCCGGGACGCGACCATCGAATGCACCGACCTTCTGCAACCACAGGAACTGGCCTTCGCGACGTCGTATGCAGCGGACGACCTGGAACGGCTGCGACTCACGTGGGGCGTGGACAGCATCGGACTCATCGGCACCGGAAACGGTGCGTCCACCGCATTGGCATTCGCCGCGCAGTACCCGGACCGCCTCTCCCGACTCGTACTCGACTCGCCCACCGGACTCGGCGCGGATCAGATGACCGTTGCCGAACAGAAGACCCAGGGACGCGAAGCTGCCTTCACCGCCTTCGCCGGGCGATGCGTCGCGCTCGACTGTTCGCTCGGCCCGGATCCCCGTGCGGCCGTTGCCGAGCTGGTGCAGCGCGCACGATCGGGGGCCCTGAGGCCGCTGTCCACCCACGCGCTGCTCGACGGAATCGCCTATGCCCTCGCATCGTCGGCGGGCGATCCGACGCAGCGCGCACTCGCACTGTCCACCACACTCTCCTCTGCACGTTCCGGTGACACCGCAGCCCTGACCCAGTTGGCCGACCGAGCTGCCGACGCCTACGGCACGGACGGGCAGTTCGTCGCCCGCTGCACCGACGGACAGCAGTGGCCGTCGCCCCAGGCGGTGCGCGACGCCACCGGATCATGGTCGGAGTTGTATCCCGTCTTCGGCACCGACGCGGCTCTGGCCGCACTCGCCTGTGCGTCCTGGCCGACGGCTCCCGCAGCGCCGCTGCCCTCGGAACTACCGATTCCGGTGCTGTTGCTCAGCGGCGCGGCGGATCCCGTCGTCGGCAACGGAGGTTTCGCTGCAGTCTCCGGAATGATCGCGACGACGGGTACGCAGGCGGCGTCGATGACATGGCAGGGCGCGGGTCACCCCACGGTAGGTGGTTCGGCGTGCGCTCAGTCCGCGGTCGCCGGTTACGTCGCCGACGCGGCCCTGCCGCCGGACGGCAGCGTGTGCCCTGCATGAGACGCCGTGGGCGGTCGAGGGCGGGAACAAGGCCCGAGGGGGTTGTCACGGCCGGGGTGTCTGACGTCGGTCCGACAGGGCGGTCAATGTACCGTTCCGTAGGTGTCACTTAGCTTCCTCGAGCCACGAACCGGCCGGTCCACCGCAGAAGTAGTCAACTTTGCGTTGTGGCCGTTGGCCGTCATGACGGTGCTCAACCGGGTCCTGGTTCGAGCGATCAACGGCGACATCACCGACGACTTCACCCCGGTGTATCGCGCGGCACTGGCGTTTCTCAACCGGCAGCCGGTCTACACGGCGAACTTCGATTCGGTGGATCCGCACTACCTGTACCCGCCCGGGGCCACGATGCTGCTCTCCCCCGTCGCTGTGATCGACCCGGAACGCTCGCGGTGGCTGTTCATCTTCGCCAGCACCATCGCAATCCTGATTGCTCTGTACATTCTGCTGCGCATCTTCGGCTACGGCCTGAACTCCGTCGTCGCGCCGGTCCTGCTCTTCGCCGCATTCGCCAGCGAAACAGTGACGAACACTCTGGTGTTCACCAACTTCAACGGTTTCGTGTTGCTCGGTGAAGTCGCGTTCATCGGTTTCCTGTTGAAGCGGAAAGACCTGTGGGCAGGCGTCGCGATCGGTCTCACGATCGTGGTCAAGCCCATTCTCGTTCCCCTGCTGATCATTCCGCTGATGACCAGACAGTGGAAGGTGTTCGTCACCGCAATCGCCATCCCTCTCGTCTTCACCGCGATCGCGTGGCCGCTGTCCGTCGACCCCATGGACTTCGTGAACCGCACCGTCCCGTACTTGCTCGAGTCCAGGGACTACTTCAACAGCGCCGTCGTCGGAAACGGTCGCTACTACGGTCTGCCCGAGGTACTGATCTTCGGAATCCGCGGCGTTCTCGGACTGATGGTTCTGGCCTCGTTGTGGATTCTCTACAAGTACTGCCGCGAGGACCGGTTGTTCTTCGTCGCCACCACGTCCGGCCTTGTCCTCACCGCACACTGGCTTCTGGGTTCGCTGGGCCAGATGTACTACTCGATGATGCTGTTCCCGCTTCTGATGACGGTCGTCCTGAAGAACTCGGTGCTCCGGAACTGGCCTGCCTGGCTCGCGATCTACGGCTTCACCTGCTACGACCGCTGGCTGTCCGGCCGGTTCTACACCACGGGACGAGCATTCGACTACATGCGCACCACCTTCGGATGGAGCCTCCTGATCATCGTCATCTTCGGCGTGCTCGTCGGGCGCTACTACGCCGCAAGGCAGGACGGCCGACTCGACCGGGGAATCGAACCAGAGTATCCACTGGACGACCCGCGACCTGCGGAGACGACGAAGTCCGGCGGATAGTATTAGCGTGAAGGCATGAGTTCAGCGACGGACAAGAATCCTGCCCCAGCAGTACAGCTCACCGACGCGCAGTGGCGAGAGAAACTCTCCCCCGAGGAGTACGCGGTTCTGCGGCAAGCCGGGACCGAGCGCCCCTTCGTCGGCGAATACACCGACACGACCACCGAAGGTATCTACGAATGCCGCGCATGCGGCGCGGAACTGTTCCGCAGTACCGAGAAGTTCGAGTCCCACTGCGGCTGGCCGTCCTTCTTCGACCCGGCCGACAGCGACGCCGTGATTCTGAACGAGGACAACTCGCTCGGAATGCGTCGCATCGAGGTGATCTGCAAGAACTGCCACAGTCACCTCGGACACGTCTTCGAGGGCGAGGGTTACCCGACGCCCACCGATCAGCGTTACTGCATCAATTCCATCTCGCTGACCTTCAGCCCAGCAGCCGACGCACGGTAGGCGCGCGGGATTCGTGCCCGAGTTCGGCTCACGCCGCGAAGCCGACTACAGCCGGATCGAGTACCGCACGGCCTTGAAAACTCTGCGGTATCTTTTCGCTATGACTGCGGCGATCAAGACATTCTGGTGGCGTCAGCTCAAACTCACCGGCCTTCGACCGAACTTCGGGGACGAGTTGACTCCGGGGCTGGTGAAGTCTCTGTTCGGTCGGAAATGTGCGTGGAGACGGCCGAAGGGCAGCGAGTTCACCGGCGCCGGTTCGACGCTGGAGATGGTCCAGCTCATGAACGCGCCGAAGACGTTGAAGATATGGGGTTCCGGTTTCGGAGTGCGCGAGGGAACCACCGAGAGAAACTTCAGCAATCCTGGGTACGATATCTACGCCGTACGGGGGCAACTCACCCTGGGGCGTGTCGACCAGGACCGCGATATCGCAGTCGGAGATCCGGGCCTTCTGGCAAGCAGGGTCTACCCGCCCTCGCAACAGGTGCCCGGTCGAGTCGGCCTCGTCTATCACTGGATGCACAAGAGCGACACAGTCGTTCAGACCCTCGCACGTGAGGGAAACATCATGCTGATCGATCCGTCGAGGAAGCCGTCCAAGGTCGTCGCGGACATCACGTCCTGTGAGTTCGTGATGTCCACGAGCCTGCACGGACTCATCGTCGCGGACTCGTACGGTATCCCGAATGCGTGGATCGAGCTGACGCAGGAGATAGGCGGCAAGGGCTACAAGTTCGAGGACTACTACTCCGCATTCGATGGAAAAGCGGTTCAGCATTCGTCCGACCTCGCATGGGATGCGGAGCACATCGAGGCCCTTCGCACCGAGTATCGTCCGATTCCCAATCTCGCAGAGATTCAGGACAATCTCGTCGCTGCATTTCCATACGCCGCAGTCGACGTACGATGACCTGACACAAACGAAGTGCGGCGGCGATCGGCTTCCGACAGCTACGTACCGAGGTGACACGCGGAGTACGTCCCCTCGCGTGCATACTGTGACCATGCGCACTTTTACTTCACCTGAGCAATTGAAGGCAGCGGTCGGCGAGGACCTCGGTAGCAGTGACTGGCTGCAGATCACGCAGGAACGGGTGAACACGTTCGCCGATGCCACGGGTGATCATCAGTGGATCCATGTCGATGTCGAACGCGCGAAGAAGGAAAGCCCGTTCGGTGCGCCGGTCGCCCACGGTTACTTGAGTTTGTCTCTCGTTCCGCTGCTCAACTGGCAGATCTACACCATCGAGAACACGAAACTCGGAATCAACTACGGCTCCAACAAGGTTCGGTTCGTCAATCCGGTGAAGGTGGGTTCGCACGTCCGCTTGCAGACGACGCTGACATCGGTGGACGAAGTGTCCGGTGGGGCTCTGCAGGTCGTCGCCACCAGCACGCTGGAGATCGAGGGTGAGGCGAAGCCTGCGCTCGTGGCGGAGACGATCAGTCGGATCGTGTTCTGACTGCTGCTCTGTCGAGTAGTTCGGGAGGATCGAACGCGGTGATCGGCGGCAGGTCACCGTCGTAGAGTTCGATCTGCACCAGAACGTGCTGACCCGTCGATCCTCGTGCGAGCGAGGATGTGCCGACGTCGGGCGTCAGCACGTTCGGGTTGCCGTGTTTGCACAGCGTGACGGGATCGGCAGGGTCGAGCGGGTCGTACCACGCACCGGTGGACAGTTGTACGACGCTGTCCATCATGGCGTCGTCGATGATCACACCGGCCAGGCAGGCTCCGCGGTCGTTGAACACCTTCACCACGTCGCCCGCGGCGATCCCTCGCGCGGCAGCCGCGGCGGGATGGATCCGAATCGGCTCTCGCCCTGCGATTTTCGACGCCTGGCTGGTAGCACCGTGATCCAGTTGGCTGTGCAATCGAGCGCGGGGCTGATTGGCGATCAAATGCAGAGGATACGTCGCAGCTCGTGCGCCGCCCAACCATTCGTCCGGTTCGAACCAGGCCGGGTGTCCGATGCAGTCGGCGTAATCGAAGCCCGCGATCGTCTCGGAGAAGATCTCGATCTTCCCGCTCGGTGTACGCAGGGCGTTCCGTCGAGGGTCCGCCCGATAGTCGGCGAGCAGGGTGAGGTCGTCCTCGGTGGTCATCCGGAACGAACCGGTGTGCCAGAAGTCGTCGAACTCCGGGGTGTCGACGCCGGCTGCGCGTAGGTAACCGCGCCACTGGTCGTAGAGATGCTCGACCCACTGCCGGGACGACCGACCTTCGGTGAATGTCTCTGCCACGCCCAGCTTCTCGGACAACGCCGCGAAAGTGTCGTAGTCGTCACGCGAATCGGCGTATCGAGGTACGGCGCGGTGCATGGCCACGAGCAGCGGATCGTTGCGGGTGCAACTCAGATCCTCACGTTCGAGCGACGTGGTCGACGGAACGACGATGTCCGCGTGTTTGGCCATCGGCGTCCAGTAAGGATCATGCACGACGATGGTGTCCGGACGTGCCAGTGCGCGCCGCAGTCGTCCCAGGTCCTGGTGGTGATGGAACGGGTTGCCCCCCGCCCAGTGCACGAGCTTGATGTCGGGGTACGTCAGTCGCCTGCCGTCGTAGTCGAACTCGGCACCGGGCCGGAGCAGCATGTCCGAGACCGCGGCCACCGGAATGAAGGACGTGACCGGATTCAGCCCCTGCGGAAGGGTCGGCAACGGGTACGGCACCGGTGCGAGACCCGGCTCGTTCATCGAGCCGTAGCCGTGGCCGAATCCCCCACCCGGGATGCCGATCTGGCCGAGCATCGATGCCAGCGTCAATCCCATCCACGGGGCTTGCTCACCGCTTCGCACTCGCTGCAGGGACCAGGTGACCGTCAGCAAGGTGCGTTGCGACGCCATCGACCTAGCGAGTTCGGTGATCACCTCGGGGGCCAGCCCGGATTTCTCGGACGCCCATGCGGGGGATTTCGGTGTGCCGTCGGTGTCACCGAGGAGGTAGTGCTCGAACGCGTCGTATCCCGTGGTGTACTCGTCCAGGAATTCTCGGTCGAGCAGGTTCTCGGTCGCCAGTACGTGAGCCAGCCCGAGCATCACTGCAACATCCGAGCCTGGACGCGGCGCGAGCCACGTTGCAGCGCCCGACATGTCGTCTCGTAGCGGACTGACGGTGACGATTTTTCCGCCGCGAGCCCGGAGTTCCGCGAGTGCGGATTCGGTGGGGTGAGTCGATGTACCGCCGTGATTGACGGACGTGTTCTTCACCGGCACTCCGCCGAACGCGACCAGAAGGTCGGTCTCGCGCGCGATGACTTTCCAGGATGTCGACCGTGAGAACAACTTCCAGTGCGCTCCGACGACGTGCGGCATGACCACGGACGTGGCGCCGGTGGAGTAACTGTTCACGGACCGGGTGTAACCACCGAGGCAGTTCAGGAAGCGATGAACCTGGGACTGGGCGTGATGGAAGCGCCCGGCACTGGCCCACCCGTAGGACCCACCGTAGATCGCAGTGTTTCCGTACCGGTCGATGACCCGCCGGAGTTCGTCGGCGAGGAGGTCGGTGAGCTCGTCCCAGGTGACGGAGACGAACTGATCGCTTCCGCGATGCTCGCTCGGACCCGGCCCGTCTTCGAGCCACCCTCGTCGCACGGCCGGTCCGGTGACGCGCGAGCGGTGACGTACCGATCCGGGAAGATTCCCCAGAACGGGCGACGGGCTCGAATCGCCTGCGTCGGGCGTGATCCCGGTTATCTCACCGTGCGCCGCGTCGGCCCGGAACATGCCCCAGTGGGCCATGTGCTGTGCACTCACAGGTCGATGCCGCGGCTTCTCACAGCATCCAGCAATGCAGTGGGTCGCTCGGTCGTCGGAACGGGGTCGACGAGCGCGAACGAACATCCGATGGCGCGTGCAGCGCCGTCGGCTTCTTCACTGTCCCCGACCATCAGGGTTCGTGTCGGGTCGACCCCGAGACCGTCGACGGCGATGCGGAAGATCTCCGGTTGCGGTTTGACGACTCCGACCTCGAAGGACAGCGTGAACCTGTCGACGTACTTTTCGATGCCGAGCTGCGCGAACGCCGGCCTGATGTCGAAGGGGATGTTGCTCAGGACACCGACCGAGATAGACCTCGCGGCAAGGGCTTTCACCACCTCGGCCGTGTCGGGATACGGCGTCCAGCTGGCTGCGTCGACGACGCGGCCGTACACGGATTCCGCCTGCTCCGGTCGGTCTATTCCGGATTCCTTCAGAACGTGAAGATATGCCTGCCGGTGCAGTGCCGGGTCCAGGTCGCGGTTCCGCCACGCGTGGCGGGTGATGTCGTCGAACTGCACGACCTCCCCGACCGGTGCGGTCATACGGCGCATCAACTCCGCCGCGTGATGCCCGTCCACCGGAGCGCCGTCCGAGTGGGTGACACCGTCGAACCACGAGTCGTCCTCGTCCAGCCGAAAGAGGGTGCCGGAGAAGTCGAAGATGACCGCCTCGATCATGGCAGGGATGCCACGAGTGCCTCGACGTCGACGCGTGGTCCGGTGAAGAACGGTGTCTCCTCGCGTACGTGGCGCCGTGCTTCGGTGGCACGCAGGTCGCGCATGAGATCGACGATGCGGTCGAGTTCCGGTGCCTCGAAGGCGAGAATCCATTCGTAGTCCCCGAGGGCGAAGGACGGCACGGTGTTGGCGCGGACGTCCTTGTAGCCGCGGGCGGCCATGCCGTGATCGGCGAGCATCGTACGACGCTCCTCGTCGGGCAGCAGGTACCAGTCGATGGAGCGGACGAACGGATAGACGCAGATGTAGGCGCCCGGGTCCTCACCGGCGATGAACGCCGGTACGTGACTCTTGTTGAACTCGGCCGGGCGATGCAGTGCGGAGTTGCTCCACACCGGGGTGCTTGCCTTCCCCAGCGCGGTGGTCCGACGGAAGTCGGAGTACGTGGCCTGCAGGTCCTCGATGCGCTCGGCGTGCGTCCAGACCATGAAGTCGGCATCGGCGCGCATCCCGGCGATGTCGTAGACGCCGCGTACTGCGACGCCTTTCTCTTCCTGGCTCTCGAAGAACACCCGGGCTTCCTTCGATGCGGCGGCGCGGTCGTCGCCCAGGACTCCTGGGGTGACCTTGTACACCGAGAACATCAGGTAGCGAAGTGTGGAGTTGAGCGCTGAGTAGTCGAGGCGTGCCATGCGCCCTATCGTGCCACCTCGGAGACGGCGGCGGCCGCTCTGGTGGCGGATGCGACACAAGCGGGGACTCCGACGCCGTGGCTCCAGGCACCGGCGACGGCGAGCCCGGGGACGTCACGGACGGCGGCGTCGATCTCGGCGACTCGCTCGACGTGCCCCGGCGCGTACTGCGGTAGCCCGCCTCGCCAGCGCTGCACCACGGTCTCGACCGGTGCGACGTCCAGGCCGGTGACCGTACGCAGATCCTGCGTGGCGATGTCGACGAGTTCCCTGTCGGTCATCTCCAGCGCTGCAGTGTCGCCGAAACGGCCGAGAGACGCACGCAGCAGCGGTGTTTCCCGCTCCCCCAGGTGCGTCCATTTCCGGCTCGAGAGAGTGAACGCTTTCACCGAGAGTCCTGCGTCGGTGGCGACGAGGACACCCGAGTTGTCCGGCAGTGCGGTCCCCGGTGGTAGAGACATGGCCACCACGACGGACGACGCGAGTTCGATGTCCGCGGCGGCGTCCGCGGCGTCAGGAACTGTGTCCGCGAGGATGCGTGCGAGAGCCGGGGCAGGTACGGCGAGAACCACGACGTCCACGTGACCGATGGGGTCGACGCGCCAGCCACGCCGCTCTCCCCGGATCGACACGACTTCGGTACCCATGACAGTTCGAGCGTTCGTCGCCGATACCAGCGCGTCGACCAGTACTCCGTACCCGTCGCGGAGTGCACCGAACACCGGTCCGGAGCTGGGCGGGGGCAGTGCCCGCTTCACGGCAGCCGTCAAGCTGCTCGCTCCTGCGTCGAGTGCTGCGGCCAACGTCGGCAGCGCGGCCCGTACGCCGATCGAGTCCGACAGTCCGGAGTACACCCCGCCGAGCAAGGGATCGACGGATCGACGAAGCACCTGATCGCCGAACCGACCACCCACCAACTCGGCGACGCTGACGTCTTCGCCCACGTTCCAGGTCATCGGCGAGTCGGATTCGGCGGAGATCCTCCGCACGGTCTCGTCGTCGACCATTCCGCGTAGCGCGACAGCGTCGGACGGGATTCCCATCAAGGTGTCCGGTGGCATCGGATGCAACGCACCGCCCGCGTAGAACAGTGGTCGCCTACCCGCCGGATGCACCAACTGCTCGGACAGGCCGAGCTCGTCCAGCAGAGCGGGAACCTCGGGCCGTCGCCCGATGAAGGCCTCCGCACCCACGTCGAGTGAACCACCGGCGATGCGTGCCGTCCGCAACGTTCCGCCGAGCCGCTCGGATGCCTCGACGACGGTGATCTCCGCGTCCGGGCCCAGGCTGCAGCGCAGTCGGTAAGCAGCGACCAGTCCGGTGATTCCGCCGCCGACCACCGCGGCGCGAGGCGCCGACACCGTCACAGCGAATGCACCAGCTCCACGACACGGGTGAGGATCGTGGGGTCGGTGTCCGGCAGGACTCCGTGGCCGAGGTTGAACACGTGCCCGGTGGCCCCCGCCGCGAGCGCACGATCCGCCTCCGCAACGATTCGCCTCACCTCGGTCTCGACGGCGTCCCAACCCGCGAACAGCACAGCCGGGTCGAGGTTGCCCTGCAGAGCTTTTCCTGCCCCGACGCGGGTGACCGCGTCGTCGAGTGGGATCCGCCAGTCGACGCCGACCACGTCGGCACCCGCGTCGCCCATTGCGCCGAGCAGTTCCCCCGTACCGACTCCGAAGTGAATTTTCGGGACACCGGCCGAGCTCACCGCGTCGAACACCTTGGTCGAGTGCGGAAGGACGAATTCACGGTAATCGGCGAGTGAGAGTGCCCCCGCCCAGGAGTCGAACAGCTGGAGTGCATCGATTCCGGCCGCGAGTTGTGCCGTCAGGAACGTGATGGTGGTGTCCGCAAGTGTGTCCAGCAACGTGTGCCAGGTCTGCGGGTCGGACCGCATCAACGCCTTCGTCTTCTCGTGGTTTCGGCTGGGCCCGCCCTCGACCAGATACGAGGCGAGCGTGAACGGGGCGCCGGCGAAGCCGATCAGCGCTGTCTCGCCCAGCTCCTTCGTCAGCAGAGCAACGGCGTCCGCAACCGGCTGTACCTGCTCGGCACTCAGCTGCGGTAGTGCATCGACATCGGCACGCGATCGCACCGGATTCGCCACCACCGGGCCCGTACCGGCGACGATGTCGAGGTCGATGCCCGCGGCCTTGAGCGGCACGACGATGTCCGAGAAGAGAATTGCGGCGTCGACGCCGTGTCTCCTGACCGGTTGCATCGTGATCTCGGTGACCAGCTCTGCGTCGAAGCAGGATTCCAGCATTCCGATCCCGGCCCGGATCGTGCGGTACTCGGGTAGAGAACGCCCGGCCTGACGCATGAACCACACGGGTCGGCGCGTCGGGACGCGGCCCGCGGCGGCGGCCAACAGGGGCGCGTCGGGAAGGTGGCGACGCGAGGACGGCGTGTCGGTGCTGGGCGTGACGGTGTTCATTGCAGTCCATGCTGCCACGCCTCACGGTCGACGCCTGTACGCAGGTCCGTGCTGGTACTTCGGCGCGCCTCCGACGAACGGGAACGTGAGAAGTCTAACGTCCGGTGACGTGACCACACCCGGATCCGCTGCCGAGCCTGCGCCGTTTCGATCGGCTGTCGAGGCGATGCACCGGGCAGTCGTGCACCCCTCGATCGAAGTCGGCCCGATCAGACCGCCGCAGCGTCTCGCGCCGTACAGCTATGCGGTGGGCGCCGAGGTCAAGCATCCTGTCGGTGAGGACGTCGGCGAGCAGTCCGACGGTGACGCATTCGGCCGACTGATCTTGTTGTACGACCCGGACGGTGACGAGGCATGGAACGGCACCATGCGCCTCGTCGCCTACATCCAGGCCGACGTCGACGAGACCCTCGCGTCGGACCCACTGCTTCCCGAGGTCGGGTGGAGCTGGCTGGTCGATGCTCTCGGTAGTCGTGCCGAGCCGGTGACCGCGCTGGGTGGGACTGTCACATCGACCAGTTCCGTCAGGTACGGGGACATCGCCGGGCCCCCGAAGGCGCATCAACTCGAGCTCCGCGCGTCGTGGACGGCGGGATCGGTGGAGCTCGCGTCACACGTGGAGGCGTTCTGCGAGGTCCTGGCCTACGCCGCCGGATTGCCTCCGGCCGGGATCACCGAGTTACGGAGCACAGCCGAGAAACGGTGACGCGACCCGAACTGGATCGTGAGTTCGCACGCGGTCCGCTCGTTTGGGCTTAGAGTCACCTCTCATGTCAGCGACAAGTTCCAGTGAACCGTCGGATGTAACGGACGGTCCTCCGCCTGCCGTTCCTCTGCTCGCGCCCGCCGACGGTGTCCCCCCGGTCGTCGACACCGTCGCCGGCGTCGCCGAGGCCGCGGCTGCACTGGCGGGCGGTCACGGTCCGCTCGCCGTGGACGCCGAACGGGCGTCGGGTTTTCGCTACTCCCAGCGTGCGTACCTGCTGCAATTTCGCCGCCGCGGTGCGGGAACGGTCCTGCTGGATCCGATACCGGTCACCGGGCAGCTCACCGCCTTGGCCGAGGTGATCAACCCGTTGGAGTGGGTGTTGCACTCGGCCGACCAGGATCTTCCCGGCCTCGAAGAACTGGGCCTCGTCCCGACGACGCTGTACGACACCGAACTTGCCGGCCGTCTGGCGGGCTTCGAGCGCGTCGGACTCGGCGCGATCGTCGAGAGAACGCTCGGCCTCTCGTTGCAGAAAGGACACGGCGCCGCCGATTGGTCGACGCGGCCACTCCCGGACACGTGGTTGAACTACGCCGCACTGGATGTGGAAGTACTGCTGGAGCTGCGTGACGCGATGGCCGCCGAACTCGAGAGCCAAGGCAAGACGGAGTGGGCGGCGCAGGAGTTCGCACACATTCTGACCCTCGGTCCCCCGAAGCCGAAGACCGACCGTTGGCGCCGGACATCGGGTATCCATGCGGTGAAATCTCAGCGTGTCCTCGCGGCGGTGCGTGAACTGTGGCAGGCGCGCGACGAGATCGCTCGCCGCCGCGACATCGCCGCGGGACGGGTTCTGCCGGACTCGGCCATCGTCGCCGCCGCCACCTCTGATCCGAAGAACGAGAACGAGTTGAAGGCGTTACCTGTCTTCGGCGGCCCCCGCCAGCGCCGGTCCGCGAAAGTATGGCTGGGCGCGCTCAGCCGGGCACGCGCACTGCCCGCCTCCGACCTGCCGCCCAAGGCAGCACCGTTCGACGGTCCTCCCCCGGTGAATCGGTGGGCTCGCCGCGACCAGGATGCCGCCGATCGGCTCGCCGCGACGCGAGCGGCAATGACGGAACTCAGCGAGCGCGTGTCGGTTCCCGTCGAGAATCTGCTGCTTCCCGATCTGTTGCGCCGGCTCGTGTGGGACTGGAAGCCGCTGACGTCGACCGACGCCGCGGGTGCGATCGAGCACGAGCTGGCCGACGGCGGGGCCCGTCCCTGGCAGCGTGAGCTCGTCGTCCCAGTGCTCACGGCCGCATTGACCCCTCCTCAAGTTACCGACGGGTAATACCCGCTACAGTGGGCGTCAACCCGGCGTCGGTCGGGTCCATGTCCGCATCTGTCGGGAGGATCGAAGCGTGTCTGTACCCGCGTCCACCAGCTCACAGCGGAATGTCGTGTTCGTCGACGGCATCCGCACACCGTTCGGCAAGGCAGGCCCCAAGGGCATCTACGCCGACACTCGCGCCGACGACCTCGTCGTCAAAGCCATCCGCGAACTGCTCCGCAAGAACCCCAACCTTCCTCCCGAGCGGATCGACGAGGTCGCCATAGCCGCGACCACACAGACCGGCGATCAGGGCCTGACCATCGGCCGCACGTCCGCCCTGCTGGCAGGTCTTCCCCGCAGCGTGCCCGGCTTCGCCATCGATCGCATGTGTGCGGGCGCCATGACGTCGGTGACCACCACCGGATCAGGCATCGGCTTCGGCCAGTACGACGTCGTGATCGCAGGCGGCGTCGAGCACATGGGTCGTCACCCTATGGGCGAGGGCGTCGATCCGAACCCGCGGTTCCTCGCGGACAAGCTCGTCGACCCGAGTGCTCTCGTCATGGGCAACACCGCCGAGAACCTCCACGACCGCTTCCCGTCGATCACCAAGGACCGCACCGACGCCTACGCCGTGGCGAGCCAGGAGAAGTACGACGCCGCCAAGAAGGCCGGCTACATCGCCGACACCCTCGTCCCGGTCGCCACCAAATCTGCCGCCGGATGGGGTCTGGCCACCGAGGACGAACCACCTCGTCCGGGCACCACCGTCGAAGACCTGGCGAAGCTCAAGACTCCGTTCCGTCCGGCCGGCCGCGTGACCGCCGGAAACGCAGCAGGTCTCAACGACGGTGCCACCGCCGCGATTCTCGCAGGTGAAGACACTGCGCACGAGCTCGGACTGAACATCGGCATGCGGATGGTCGGCTTCTCGTTCGCAGGCGTCGACCCCGCCGTCATGGGCATCGGACCGGTCCCGGCGACCGAAAAGCTGCTCGGCCGAACCGGATTGAGCATCTCCGACATCGGCCTGTTCGAGATCAACGAAGCCTTCGCCATCCAGGTCCTCGCGTTCCTCGAGCACTACGGCATCGCCGATGACGACCCCCGCGTCAACCAGTGGGGCGGCGCCATCGCGTGTGGCCACCCGCTCGCATCCTCCGGCGTGCGCCTCATGACACAGCTGTCGCGTCAGTTCGCGCAGCGTCCCGACGTCCGCTACGGCTTGACGACCATGTGCATCGGCCTCGGTATGGGCGGCACCGTCATCTGGGAGAACCCGAACCACTCCGACTACGCGGGAGTGAAGCCTGCAGGAACGACCCAGACGGCAGGAGCAGCCAAATGAGCGACATCACCACTGCGTTCACCGACGAGGTAGTCACGAACGCATTCACCAAGATCGTCTCCGTCCCCGGCCTCGAAGGCTCGATCGCCCTCGTGACGCTGGACAACGGCTACGACCACACCAAGCCGTCGACGTTCGGCCCCGGCGGCCTCACGCAGTTCGACGCCGCACTCGACGAGGCATTCGCCGCGAACCCGGTCGCGATCGCAGTGACCGGCAAGCCGTTCATCTTCGCGGTCGGTGCCGACCTCAATGGTGTACCGAACATCAAGACCAAGGACGAGGCGCTCCAGATCGGTCAGCTCGGCCACAAGGTGTTCCGGCGCCTGCGTGAATCCGAGATCCCGACGTTCGCATTCATCAACGGTGCTGCTCTCGGCGGCGGCCTCGAAGTCGGCCTGCACTCGCACTACCGCACCGTCGCCGACAACGCGGCAGCACTGGGATTGCCCGAGGCGTTCCTCGGACTCGTTCCGGGATGGGGCGGAACTCAGTTGCTGCCCAACATCATCGGCGCATCGAACGCCGTGACGGTGATCATCGAGAATTCGCTCAACCAGAACCGAACCCTCAAGCCGCAGCAGGCGCTCGATCTCGGTATCGCCGACGCCGTGTTCGGCGGCGCCGACTTCATCGAGCAGTCGCTGGCATGGGCAGCCCAGGTCATCAAGGGCGACATCACTCCCGCCCGTCCCGAGATCGACCGTGGCCAGGCCTGGGATGACGCCGTTGCCCGCGCCAAGGGCATCGTCGCGGGCAAGACCGGTAACTTCGCTCCCGGTCCGGTCGCTGCTGTCGAGCTGATCGAGCTCGCCAAGAACACCGACATCAACGACTCGGCTTCGCTGGACGCCGCATTCGCTGCCGAGGACGAGGCACTGTCCACTCTGCTCGTGAAAGACGAACTGCGTGCAGGCCTCTATGCATTCGATCTCGTACAGAAGCGGGCCAAGCGACCCGCAGGTGCACCGGACAAGTCGTTGGCGCGCAAGATTTCCGGCGTCGGTATCGTCGGGGCAGGTCTCATGGCCAGCCAGCTCGCTCTGCTCTTCGTCCGGCAGCTGAAGGTTCCGGTGATCCTCACCGACATCGACCAGGAGCGCATCGACAAGGGCGTCGGCTACGTTCACGGTGAGATCGACAAGCTGCTCGGCAAGAAGCGTCTGTCCCCGGATGCCGCCAACCGATTGAAAGCACTGGTCTCCGGCTCCATCGACAAGGCGGCGTTCGCACAGGCAGACTTCGTCATCGAGGCCGTGTTCGAGAATCTCGACGTGAAGAAGAAGGTGTTCGCCGAGGTCGAGGAATTCGTCTCTCCCGACACGATTCTCGCCACCAACACCTCGTCGCTGTCGATCACGAAAATGGCAGCCGATCTGAAGCACCCCGAGCGCGTGGTGGGCTTCCACTTCTTCAACCCCGTCGCCGTCCTCCCGCTACTAGAGGTCGTCAAGGGCGAGAAGACCGACGATGCCACGCTGGCAACGGCATTCGCCACGGCCAAGACTCTTAAGAAGTCGGCCGTGCTCTCTGCCGACCTGCCCGGATTCGTCTTCAACAGGCTCGTCACCCGCGCCTCCGGAGAGATCATCGCCGCGATCGACGAGGGCACGCCCTTCGACGTCGCCGACGGGGCGGTCGCCGAGCTCGGCATGCCGATGAGCCCGCTCACCCTGCTGGCATTGGTCGGACCGGCCGTCGCCCTGCACACCGCGGAGACCCTCGCCGAGGCGTACCCCGAGCGGTTCAAGGACTCCGCCGGATTCCGCGCACTCGTCGACGCCAAGAAGCCCGGTGTCTGGACCTACGGACCCGAAGGCCAGATCGTCGACCCCGAGGTGGCAGCGCTGTGGCCGCAGGGTGATTCACCGTCGACGGCGGAGCAGGTTCTGGATCGAACCCGCCGAGCGTTCGCCGACGAGATCAACATCATGTTGGAGGAAGGCGTCGTAGCCGCGGCGGAGGACATCGACCTCTGCCTGCTCCTCGGCGGCGGCTTCGGATTCTGGAACGGCGGAATCACTCCGTACCTCGATCGAACCGGCACCTCGGAAGCGGTGACCGGCAGGCGATTCCTCGCCGACGGCGTCGCGAACGTCTGACGGAAGTCCGAGATCGAAGTTGTGTACGTCGTCACCGTGAACCATGTACACAACTTCGATCTCGCCGGCGTTACAGCGTGCCCAGAAAAGCCATGAGCTCAGATTCGCGTGCGGGGTCGTAGGACTCCGCGGAAGACGACACAACGCGGTTGCGGTCGACGTAGTCGCCGCTGCGAGCGAGCGTTCGGCCGGACACCAGGTCAGCGAGTGCCGCACCTGCCTGCGTGGACGTGGTGGCCAGTGGCGTCAGACTAAGCACTGGACCCAGCGCTCGCATCATCAGCTGCGCTCCCCTGCCTGCATGTCTGGCCAGGCCGGTCCCCGGGACCAGACCGGGGTTGAACGAGATGATGTCGACGCCCGGTTCGAGGGCGTCAGCCCATGCATGAACGAGGTGGACCGCCGCAAGTTTGCTGGTCGAGTACGCGGTTCTCCCGGCTGCGGCCGACTCCGGTTCGGCGAAGGCACCGGGACGCGCGAGGACGTCCGGAGCCGACCACACGGGCGCCGGAACCAGCGCGAGATTGTGCCGGAGATCCCCGAAGTGCGTGTCGCTGACGGTGATCACGATGCGCGAGGAATCCGTCAGGTGGGACCGGAGCTGGGTCAGAAGTACGTGGTTGGCAACTACGTTGACCGCGAAGGTCGCTTCGAGACCGTCGACCGTCGTCGTGACGGCATCGGTGTACTGGATGCCCGCGTTTCCGACGAACCTGTCGAGTTTCGGGATCGAACCGTTCTGCACCAGCGCGCCGATGTGACGGCCCGCCGTTCTCGTCGCCTCGACGTCAGCGAGGTCGGCGTCCACGAACGTGACCCGAGGAGAGGTCGGGCCAGGTCCTCGACCGACCACGACGAGGTGTGCATGAGGGTCGTCAACAAGCAACCTCGAGGCTGCTACGGCGCCGATCCCCTGGCTGACTCCGGTCATGACAATGGTGTGTGCGGAACTGTGGGTCATGGCACCCACGCTGTCACCGGCACAGGAGTACAACCAGCACCCGGTGAGACGGTGGGATCAGCAGTACCAGGATGCATCCGCCGAAGCGAGAGATGATGGACCGATGAGCGACACGGCATCCGACCTCGGTGAAGTCCTGCGCGGATGGAGGGACAGACTCTCACCTGTCGATGCAGGCCTGCCGACGGGCCCGAGGCGGCGGACCGAGGGTCTACGCCGTGAAGAGTTGGCACAGCTGGCCGGAGTGTCCGTCGACTACCTCGTCCGACTCGAACAAGGCCGCGCCACGACGCCGTCCGCGCAGGTCACCGCGTCTTTGGCACGAGCCTTGCAGTTGAACGGCGCCGAGCGAGATCACCTGTACCGCTGCGCTGGCCTGTTGCCACCGGGCCCGGGAAGCATCGATCGACACGTCGGTCCCGGCATTGCGCGCCTCGTCGGCCGCCTGGCGGACACGCCTGTGGCCGTGTTCGCGGCGGATTGGGACCTTCTGACGTGGAACCCGATGTGGAGCGCACTGCAAGGCAATCCGACGGCGATCGACGTGACGCACCGAAACCTGGTCCGGGTGATGTTCGGGAGCGACGATCGCGGCCGAGCCGCCTATCCACCCGCGTCGTCGACGGCAGACCTGGAGCATCTCGCGACGGCACTCGTCGCCGACCTCAGAATCGCAGCCGTCCGGTTCCCACGCGACGCACCGCTGCTTGCGTTGATCACCGAATTACGTACGCAGAACTCGTATTTCGATGCACTGTGGCGCTCGGGGACCGCCGCCGAGCATGCCACCGATCGCAAGACGATCCACCATGCAACCGTCGGGGACATCACCCTCGACTGCGACGTTCTCACCGCACCCGGCACCGACCTCCGGCTTGTCGTCTACACCGCTGCGACGGGCACGGCAGATGCAGACAAGCTCGACTTTCTTCGGGTCGCGGCAGGCGTCGCCGTAGCCGAGCACTGAGATTGCCGTCACGTCGCGATACATTTCGGCGGGCTGTGCCGTCGAGAGGGACATGAACACACTGAAGATCGCAGTTGCAGGTGGAACCGGCGTCGTCGGCAAGCACGTGGTCGACCTCGCACGAGGACGCGGTCACGACGTTCTCGTGCTCACCCGCTCCAACGGCGTGGACCTCGTCGACGGAACCGGCCTCGACGACGCTCTCGCCGGGGTCGACGTCGTCGTAGACGTTGCCTCGACGCGAACAATGTCTGCCAAGGAATCCGTCCGGTTCTTCACGAGCGTTACCGCACATCTCCTTCGGGCGGAGCACAATGCGGGCGTGCGGCATCACGTGGCGCTCTCCATCGTCGGCGTCGACGAGGCGCCGTACTCGTACTACGCGGGAAAAGTCGCGCAGGAACAAGCGATTCGAGACGGCGACATTCCCTGGACCATCCTGCGCGCAACGCAGTTTCACGAATTCGCCGAGCAACTCGTCGAGCGAACCACGCTCGGTCCGCTCGTCGTCGTACCACGTATGCGGTGCATGCCCGTCGCGGCACGAGACGTTGCGCGGACACTCGTCGAACTGGCCGAAGGCACACCCGCAGGCAAAGTCCCGGACCTCGGCGGACCACGAGAGGAACGCATGGTGGACATGGTCCGCACCAACGTGGCCACACTCCACGGCAGACACTGGGTTGTCGAGGTCCCCGTGCCAGGCGCCTACGGGAGAGCCATGCGCGACGGCACCCTCGTGCCGGGAGCCGATGCCGACCACGCGTCGACCACCTTCGCGGATCGACTCGGCTGAAGGAACCCGACCCTCCGCGCTGGGGTAACCCTTCGGATGAAATCCGCTGATTTCAGCCACCGACCGGCTGGAGCAGGTCCATGATGTCGATGACCACCACCGACGCTGGCTCGTCAGAAAGCTGGGTTCGTCATGACGCAACCTGCAGAACGCCATACCGCGAAAGTCATCGGAGTCACCGTCGCGGCAGCGGTCGGTGGCTTCCTCTTCGGTTTCGATTCGTCGGTCGTCAACGGCGCGGTCGACTCGATCCAGGAGAACTTCGGCCTCAGTTCGTTCGTCACCGGATTCGCCGTCGCGATCGCGCTGCTCGGATGCGCAGTCGGTGCGTGGTTCGCCGGACGGCTCGCCGACAGTTGGGGACGCAAACGCGTCATGCTGTTGGGCTCGGCGTTGTTCACCATCTCGTCGGTGGGTTCCGGTTTCGCTTTCTCCATCCCCGACCTGATGTTGTGGCGAGTGCTCGGCGGACTCGGAATCGGAATCGCATCGGTCATCGCGCCTGCCTACATCTCCGAGATCGCGCCCGCACGCTATCGCGGTGGTCTCGCGTCGCTGCAGCAGTTGGCCATCACCGTCGGCATCTTCGCCGCGTTGCTGTCCGACGCGGTGCTGCAGAACGCCGCGGGTGGGCCGTCGAACGATCTGTGGTTCGGTATGGAGGCGTGGCGATGGATGTTCCTCGTCGGCGTCGTACCCGCGCTCGTCTACGGTTTTCTGGCCACGCTCATCCCCGAGTCCCCTCGTTATCTGGTCGGCAAGCACCTCGACGAGGAAGCAGCCCGAATTCTCGGGGAGATCTCCGGCGAGGTGAACCCGAACGAGCGCGTGAAGGAAATCCGGCTGACGCTGCGGCGCGAAGCGAAGTCGTCGTTTGGCGACATTCGCGGACCGAAGTTCGGTCTGCAGCCGATCGTCTGGGTCGGCATCACGATGGCGGTCCTGCAACAGTTCGTGGGCATCAACGCGATCTTCTACTATTCGACGACACTGTGGAAGTCCGTGGGCTTCAGCGAGAATCAGTCGTTCGTCACCTCGGTGATCACATCCGTCATCAACGTCACCATGACGTTCGTGGCGATCCTGTTCGTCGACCGATTCGGCCGTAAGAACTTGCTTCAGATCGGTTCCGTCGGAATGTTCGTGGGACTGGTGCTCGCTGCGGTGTCGTTCACTCAGGCCGTCGGCACCGGAGACGACCTGACACTCCCGACGCCGTGGGGAACGATCGCGCTGATCGGCGCCAACCTGTTCGTCATCTTCTTCGCCGCCACCTGGGGTCCGATCATGTGGGTGATGTTGGGAGAGATGTTCCCCAACAACATGCGTGCGGTTGCTCTCGGTATCAGCACTGCAGCCAACTGGGTAGCGAACTTCGCGATCACGTTGGCGTTCCCGCCGCTCACTCAGTCGATCGGCCTCGGTTTCATCTACTCGTTCTTCGCGTTCTTCGCGCTGGTGTCCTTCTTCTTCGTCAAGTTCAAGATCCGCGAAACGAAGGGCATGGAGCTCGAGGACATGGTTCTGTAACTCCGGTCAGGAGGCGCGTCATGCCGATGTTCGTCGTCGAATACACGTACACGCCGGAAACGTCGGGCGGCCGAGACGACCACCGAACCGACCACCGAGCGTGGATCCACGAGATGGCTCGCCGAAAAACCATCAGGTCGTCCGGGCCGCTGGCCGACCACAGTGGCGCAATGTTCATCGTCGAATGCCCCGACCGCGACGCCGTCGCCCGGTTGTTCGCACACGATCCGTTCAACCGTGCCGGCTTGGTGGCCGACGTGCGGATCAGTCAGTGGGCGCCCACCATCGGTGAACACGCCGACTGACGCCTCAGTTCGACCCGAGCCACCCGGCGATGCGGCGCGTCAGGTCTTCCGGCGTGAGCCCCAGTTCACGGTGGATCTGCTCGCGTGACGCGTGATCCAGGAATCGCTGCGGAACTCCGATGTCGCGGCACGCGGTGTCCACACCGACTGCCCGGACCGCCGCGGACACCGTCGATCCGACGCCTCCGTGCACCCCCGAATCCTCGAGGGTCACGACGAGTTTGTACTCCTCGGCCAATTTCAGCAGGGCCTCCGGGACCGGAAGCACCCATCGTGGATCGACTACGGTCACCGACACACCGTGCTCGGCCAGAGCGGCAGCCGTCTCGAGCGCCAGTCCTGCGAAGGCGCCGACGGCCACGATGAGCACGTCTCGGCCCGCGGAATCAGGCTCGGCCAACACGTCGATGACACCGTCGAGACGTCGGAGCGCCGGGATGTCCTCCGTGACAGCGCCCTTCGGGAACCTGAGGGCAGTGGGCCCGTCACTCACCGCGAGTGCCTCGCCGAGTTCCTCACGGAGAGAGGCGCAGTCGCGTGGTGCGGCAACCCGCATGCCGGGAACGATCCCGAGCAACGACATGTCCCACATGCCGTTGTGGCTGGCACCGTCGGCACCGGTGACACCGGCGCGGTCCAGAACGAGAGTGACCGGCAGATTCAGCAGCGCAACGTCCATCAGTAGTTGGTCGAAGGCGCGATTGAGGAACGTCGAGTACACGGCGACGACGGGGTGCAGGCCACCGAGCGCAAGGCCTGCCGCCGACGTCATTGCATGCTGTTCGGCGATCCCGACGTCGAACATACGGGTGGGGTACTTCTCCCCGAACGCCGCGAGGCCGGTGGGACCCGCCATGGCCGCGGTGATCGCGACGATGTCCTCACGCTCGGCCGCACGGTCGATCAATTCGGCCGAGAACACGGACGTCCAATCGGGAGCCGATTGCTTGCGGGCGAGCCCGGTCAGGGGATCGATGACGCCGGTGGCGTGCATCTGGTCGGCGACGTTGTTCTCGGCGTGGGCGTACCCCATACCCTTGCGAGTGACTGCGTGCACGATCACCGGGCCGCCGTATGCCTTGGCTCGGCGCAAGGCGGACTCCATGGCCTGCTCGTCGTGACCGTCGACCGGTCCCAGGTATTTGATGCCGAGGTCGGTGAACAGGACCTGAGGGCTGATGGCGTCCTTGACGCCCGCTTTCATGCCGTGCAGCATCGCGTACGCCGTCTTGCCGAACAACGGAATCTTGCGGACGATGCGGCGTCCGTTGTCGAGAATGCGCTCGTAGCCCGGCTGCAGGCGTAGGGCGGCAAGATGTTCGGCCAATCCGCCGATGGTGGGAGCGTAGGAGCGACCGTTGTCGTTGACGACGATCACGAGGGAACGATCCTTGCCCGCCGCGATGTTGTTGAGTGCTTCCCAACACATCCCGCCCGTCAGCGCACCGTCACCGACGACGGCGACGACGTGGCGGTCGCTCTGCCCGGTCAGCTGAAAAGCCTTGGCCAGCCCGTCCGCGTAGGACAAGGACGCCGACGCATGCGAGGACTCGACCCAGTCGTGTTCGCTCTCGGCGCGCGAGGGGTAGCCGGACAGTCCGCCCTGCTTGCGGAGCGACGCGAACTCGGCGGTGCGGCCGGTGACCATCTTGTGCACGTACGCCTGATGGCCGGTGTCCCAGATGATCGGGTCACGCGGAGAATCGAACGTGCGGTGGACGGCCAACGTCAGCTCGACGACACCCAGGTTGGGACCCAGATGACCTCCGGTGGCCGACACCGTCTCGACGAGGAATTCACGGATCTCCTCGGCCAGATCCACCACCTCCGCCGGCGAAAGACGGCGCAGGTCCTCAGGCGACTGAACGCGCGCTAGAACACCCAACGAGATCGCTCCCTCCGGCCGGAAACTTCGGCAACACGTGCGGTACTTCGATGTCGATGGCTCGACACTTCTTCGATCAGAACAGTCTACGTAGCGAAACGTAGACGCCGTACCGACACCGCCGATGCCGTACCGCGACCACCGCAGAATCATGTACCGACTCCGACAATACTGTGACCTCCGGGCAACACGACCATCACGCCCACGCGTCGATGATCACACCGAACCCCGAGGTCGGAGCATAGGGTTGCCTCATGTCGAGCGTCGTGGATCGAATACTCCAACACGTCTTCGACGCGTGCCGAGACGACACCTCGGGCAGCGTCGCCGATTACATCCCCGAACTCGCCGCGGTCGCGCCCGACGGTTTCGGGATCGCCCTGGCGACGAGCGACGGGTACGTGTACGAGGTGGGCGACACGTCGACGCTGTTCACGATCCAGTCGATCTCGAAGCCCTTCACCTACGGACTGGCCCTCGCCGACCGGGGTGAGGACGCCGTCGCGCAGAAGATCGACATCGAGCCGTCGGGTGAACCGTTCAACGAGATCAGTCTCGATCCGATCACCGAACGCCCACGCAATCCGATGATCAATGCGGGAGCCATCACCTCGGCGTCGCTGATCGCCGGGAAGTCGGCCGCGGATCGGTTCGAACGAATCCGTCAGGCCTACTCCCGGTACGCGGGTCGCTCGCTGACGTTCAACGAATCGGTGTACCGCTCCGAGGCCCGCACCGGCAACCGGAACCGTGCGATCGGATACATGCTGCGCTCGTTCGACATCATCACCGACGATCCCGACGCCGCAGTGGATCTGTACTTCCGCCAGTGCTCCATCGACGTCACCGCGGTCGACCTCGCCATGATGGCTGCCACCATGGCGAACAACGGCTCAAACCCGCGCACGAAGGAACGTGCACTCGCACCGGCGTTGGTGGAGCGCGTCCTCAGTGTGATGACGACGTGCGGGATGTACGACGGTGCGGGCGACTGGGTCGCGCGAGTGGGGATGCCGGCGAAGAGCGGGGTGGGCGGCGGCATTCTGGCCGTCCTGCCCGGTCAGATGGGAATCGCGGTCTACTCCCCCCGGCTCGACCCGCACGGAAACAGCGTGCGCGGCGTCGCGGCGTGCCGAGAACTGTCACGCAAGCTCGAACTTCACTTCCTGCACGTCACGCGCGCGGCCCGGTCCGCGATCCGCGGCAAGTACACCGTCGGTGAGGCCCCGTCGCGTCGCCGACGAAGCGACGTCGAGCAGGCCGCTCTCGCTCGGTTCGGCAGCCGCGCTCGGGTGTACGAGCTGCACGGCGATCTGTTGTTCTCCGGGGCGGAGACCGCGGTTCGCGAGATCGGAAACCTCGACGAACAGCTCGATGCGTTGGTCATCGACGTCCGCGGCGTCGACGAGGTCAGTGACGTGGCGCGCGGAATGTTCGACAGCGTGCTCGGTCACCTGTCCGAGCATGGTTGCAGGGCCTCGCTCGTCGACCCTGCGGGTGTTCTGGGTCGCACCAGTTCGAGCATCGATCCGGGCGGCGCATCCGGCCGCGTCTTCGCCGACCTGGGTTCCGCCATTCAATGGGCCGAGGAGATTCTGCTCGACAAGTACTGCGTCGGACCTCGCCAACCCGACCGTATCGCCTTGCGGGACCACCCGGTGCTCGACGGCTTGACCCCGGCCGAATACGCCGCTGTCGAACCCGCCTTCACCGTGCACACCTACGCAAGGGGCGACACCGTCGTGACCAGCGGACAACCGGCCGCCGGGTTGTTTCTCGTACTGGCCGGGCAGGTGTCGTCGTCGTTCACCTCACCGGGAGGCCGACATCACCGCATCTCGACGCTGTCGCCTGGGATGAGTTTCGGCGAGATGCCCCTTCTGGCCCGAACGGAGTTCCTGCTCGATTTCCGGGCGGACACCCCGTTGTCGGTCGCCGTGATGTCGGTTCGAGACTTCGAAGCGTTGTCCGAGTCGGCACCGTCGGTGAAGCTCGAGCTTCTCACCACCCTCGCGACCGGTGCGTACATGCAGATGAACACCGCGATCAAATCTCTCGGGCAGTTCGATGTGGGGCGCTGAGGCCCCACATCGAACTCGACCGGCGTCGACGCGTCACGCGTCGAGTGTCACCATCGTCAGAACCTCTGTCGGCTGCGGAGATCCGCCTGCGGGCTCGAGCGAGAACGCGAAGTTCGTTGCCGCGCCCATGCCGTCGATTACAGTGCCGTCGCCGTCGGCCAACTGTTCGGTCGTCACCAGACCGACCGACCGAGGCGTGCCGTCGACGAACCACATCTGGTAGTCCTGGCCTGCCGCGGGTGCGGAAACGCCGTCGAGCGTGACGACGAGCGAACCCGACTCACGGGAGTAGGAGATGTTCGCCGTGCCGCCACCGGGGAACTCGGCGGTGGTCTCACGTGCGTCCGGCGCTGCCACGATCTGTTCCGCCTGGGTCGGTGCCGGGTCGTTGCCCAGTACCTGGGTGGCGACCACTCCGCCGCCGACGGCCACGACGACTGCTGCCGCTGCGGCGAGCATCGTGGTACGCCACCGACTTGCCCCTGGGCCGTTCCGCCCCCTCCGCTCCTGCTTGGCGCGGCGATCTCGGTGTCCGCGCAGAGTGGTCACCGTCGCGGGTGCGGGTTCGGCGACGTCCTGCGTGATGCGCGGAATTTCTTGCAGCACGCGATCTCTCAGCTGAGCCGGGGGTTCCGCGGCATCCAGGACGGACACCAGCGCAAGAGTTTCCTGTATCTCGCCGACAAGGATGTTGAACTGCACACGGGCGGTGTCGTCCACCGCCGCACGGTCACGTTCGATGTCGGCTTCCTCGGCGGCGCTCACCGCATGGAGGGCGTACACCTCGGCGGCGTCGAGCAGCCGCTGTCGCGTTGCTTCGCTCATGAGGGTGTCACCCCCAGACATGTCTTCAACTTGATCAGTCCGTCCCGTATTCGCGATTTGATCGTCGGAACCGCGACCCCGAGCCGCTCCGCCACTTCGCGGTATGTCCAACCGCTGTAATAAGCCATTCGTACCGACTCGCGTTGCGTATCGGTCAGTGTGTCGAGGCACGCAACCACGGCGTCGGATTCCAGTCGCTGGGTGACGGCCTCGAGCACCTCGTCGTGTTCCGGGGTGTGGCTGATCGCCCCGTACGCAGCTTCACGGTCGGTCCCGGACTGCTCGGACCGCACGCGGTCCACCGCGCGCCGGTGCGCCAACGTCATGATCCACGCCAGGGGGCTTCCCTGGTTGGGGTCGTAGTTGGGTGCCGACTTCCAGATCTGGAGGAACACCTCCTGCGTCGTCTCCTCGCTGTACCCCGGGTCGCGAAGGACACGCAGCACCATGCCGTAGACACGTGCGCTGGTGGCGTCGTACAACTCGCCGAAGGCGCGTTGGTCACCACCGGCGACCGCGGCCATCAGCCGGCGGAGCCGCTCCATCTCGTCTGCTCGCAGGTTGCGCAACTGCGCACTGGGCACAGCACAGGCCGCACCTTGTTCTGCCGACGGGTCGTCTTCTGAATCCGGTGGCCCCTGGTACTGCGAGCCCGGCGTGGGGTCCGTGCTCACCGTGACGATGTCCCAACGAATTCGACTCTGATCGCGTTCATTGATCAAGAGAGTAGTGCTCATGTTGCTCTCACACCGAAACCTCCGCGTTTTCCCGCCGCACAACATATTCGGTACACCCTGCGCCGCGGATGGCTGCGCGGGATAATCGATTGCACTTCGAGGTCGATTCGGACAATCTTGGAGGAATGGGACACATGCCTGCGATCGAGACATCGGGCCTGATCAAACGCTTCGGCGACAACACTGCGGTGGACGGAATAGACCTGTCGGTTCCGAGTGGAGGTGTATACGGTGTCCTCGGCCCCAACGGAGCAGGCAAGACGACCACGATCCGAATGCTCGCGACCCTCCTTCCGATCGACGGCGGGTCGGCGCGCGTCCTCGGCCACGACGTCGCCTCCGAGGCGGACGCCATTCGCGGCAAAGTCTCGCTGACCGGCCAGTTCGCCTCGCTGGACGAGGATCTGACCGGTACCGAGAATTTGATCCTGCTGGCCCGGCTCTACGGATACTCGCGTCCGGCGGCGCGGTCGCGAGCGGACGAGCTGCTCACCGCGTTCGGGATCGCCGACGCCGGGTCTCGCCAGGTGAAGACGTACTCGGGCGGTATGCGGCGTCGGATCGACATCGCTGCGAGCATCATCGTCACTCCCGAGCTGATCTTCCTCGACGAGCCGACGACCGGCCTGGACCCTCGCAGCCGCAATCAGGTGTGGGACATCGTCCGCGCTCTCGTCGGTGGCGGCACGACGGTTCTGCTCACCACTCAGTACCTCGACGAAGCCGATCAACTGGCCGGACGGATCGCGGTCATCGACCGCGGCAAGGTCATCGCGGAAGGCACCACCGGCGAACTGAAGGCGTCGGTCGGCGCGGGCTCGCTGCACGTGCGAGTGCTGGATCCCGCTCGACGCTCCGAGGCCGCAGCGATTCTTCGCACGATTCTGTCCGAGTCGGTGACCGAGGAAGCAGATCCGGTCGCGCTGTCGGCTCGGCTGGACCGGACGTCGTCGGTGGCTGCCGCTCTGCCCGCGTTCGAGGACGCGGGAATCGCGGTGGCCTCGTTCGCCATCGGCCAACCCAGCCTCGACGAAGTGTTTCTCGCGCTGACCGGCCACCCCGCGGACGACGAGTCCGCCCGCACGAACGCCACCGAGAGAACAGAGACATCATCATGACAACGCTGTCGAAGGACGCGTCCGAGCAGGCCGCGGTCGCGGACGTACTACGAAGCGGCGCAACACGACCCCCGCGGCCGAACGCCGTCGCCAGCTCACTGTCCTTCGGGTGGCGAGCGCTCCTCAAGATCAAGCACGTCCCCGAGCAACTGTTCGACGTGACGATGTTCCCGATCATGTTCACGTTGCTGTTCACGTATCTGTTCGGAGGCGCTCTCGCCGGATCCACCACCGCCTACATCCAGTTCCTGTTGCCGGGAATTCTGGTGCAGACCGTCGTGATGATCACGATGTATACGGGCGTGACGTTGAACAAGGACATCGAGAAGGGCGTGTTCGATCGGTTCCGATCGCTACCCATCTGGCGCCCGTCACCGTTGGTGGGCGCGCTCCTCGGTGACGTCGTCCGCTACTCACTGGCGTCGGTCATCGTGCTGATCCTCGGTCTCGTGATCGGGTTTCGGCCCGACGGCGGTCTCCTCGGCGTCGTCGCCTCGATCGCACTGCTGTTGATCTTCTCGTTCTGTCTCTCCTGGGTGTGGACGATGATCGCGATGATCGTGCGCACCGAGGCCGCGGTCATGGGCGTGTCGATGTTCATCCTGTTTCCGTTGACGTTCGCCAGCAACATCTTCGTCGACCCCCAGACCATGCCGGGGTGGCTCCGCGCGTTCGTCGAGGTCAATCCGGTGAGCTTCCTCGTCACGTCCATCCGGTCGTTGATGTCGGGGGAACCGGACGCCACCAAGCTCGCGGTCACTGCCGCGATGTGCGGCGGCTTCCTACTCGTGTTCGGGCCGATCACGATGCGTCTGTACAACCGCAAGACCTGATCTGCTCGTCATGCGGGGGCGGTCTTAGCTCGGTGTCGACGTACGGCGTCTCGGTTGGAACACACAGTGCCGCAGTACCGTTGCCTGCCGGTCCGCGACACGTCGGCGAACACTCGTACGCAGTCCTCCGCCGCGCACCTGCCCAGCCTGTTCATTCCGCGACCGGTCAGATGCAGTGCCGTCCCGACGCTGACCAACGCCCGCACCACCGACCCGAGATCGATGTCCGGGTCGCGGTAGTGCATGTGCCATCCGTCGCCCGCATGGTTGGTCAAGCGCGGGTACGCCGACGCCTGCGCGAGCAGTCCGTTGAGGATGCCCGCCCGTGCTTGTTCGGTATCGGCGTCGATCACCGCCTCCCACTCGCGGAGAAACGCAACGGTGGCGGTGACGTCCGCATCGGTTGCCGGTGCGTCGAGGACGAGTCCACCCTCGATGCACCGATGCCCGAGCTCGTCCGCCGACGTCGGCGGCGAATTGAGCAGGTCGACTCCCAGTTGCACCGCATACGTTCCGTAAGGGTTGATATGCACAAGACCATTACAGCACAGTTGACGGTATGAGCGCACACACCCACACCTGGACCACCGAGAGCAGCCACAACACCAGCGAAGGCACCGTCACCTACCAGCGGTGCACCTGCGGCTCCCAGCGCATCCGCGCCCCGAAACCCGCCGCAGCCACGTCCGTCGCCGTCGTCGAAGCTCGGTGACCGGAGCTCCGTCCGGTCAGCGTTCGGCCCGCTCCGCGATCAACGGAACAACAGTGTCGAGGGCGTACGTCGCCGACAGAATGGAATTGGTCGAGTAGGACTTGGCCACGTCGGGATCGTCGAACACCAGCGAGCGTCCGTCCCGAACGGCAGGGATCTGCTGGAAGAGAGGATTACTAGTCACGTCGTCGGCCGATCGCTGTACCGGGAAGATCACCACGACGTCGGCGTCGAGCGTGTTCAGTTCCTCGTCCGATACGGGCACCGAGAATCCGGTCGAGCCGGTCCTCGTCGCCGTCAACGCGTCGACCGTGGGGTTCGACACGAAACCGAGCTTCTTCATGAACACGACTCTCGTGCTGTCGGAGATGTACGCCCCGTATCCGGTTCCGCTGAAGGCTCCGACCGTGATGGTCTTGCCCTGGAATTCCGGATGCTCCGCCGCTGCGGTCTGGAACCGACCGTCCAGGTCGGCCAACAGCTGGGCGCCCTTCTCCGATTCACCCAGCGCCGCCGACACCATGGTCACCTGCTGCTCGACGGTGGTCAGGTAGTTGTCCGCGCCGTCGGGAAGAGCCACCGTCGGCGCGATCCGGGTCAACTTGTCGTACCGATCCTGATCGCCGGAGCTCTTGGTGTCCAGGATCAGGTCCGGTTCGAGAGCCGCGACCGCCTCGTAGGACGGCTCCTGGGTGCCGATGATCTCGGGGGAACTGTCGTACAGCCCGTCGGCCCACGGGCCTACACCGTCGCCTCCGAACGCCAGCCAATCGCTCGCGCCCACCGGCTGCACGCCGAGTGCAAGCGCGGTTTCCGCGTCGGCCCATCCCAAGGCAACGACACGCTGCGGACGCTCGGGCACGGTGACGTCACCGAACTTGGTGTCGATCGACACCGGAAACGCCTCGTCAGCGCCCGCTGCCGCAGGGGTGGTCGCCGCGTCGTCTGCTGTCGACGAGCAGGACACGGCAAGACCCACAACGGCCGCGGCGGCGATGATCGACACGGTACGGGCACAACGGAAACGAGAGAGGCGCTTTTTCACGCGGCTCAATCTACCGAGCCCACGACCTCTACGGTGTGCCACCTTCTCGCACGAGCAAGCCGATGCACTCCACGTGATGGCTGAGAGGAAATGCGTCGAACGCACGCACCTGTTCGAGTCGATATCCGGCGTCGACGAACAGCCGGGCATCGCGGGCGAAGGATGCAGGGTCGCAGCCGATGTGCACCACGCGGCCGGGTGCCGATGCCGCGACTGCTGCCACGACCTCTTTGCCCGCTCCCGATCGAGGTGGGTCGAGCACGACGACGTTCGGCGCGGGAAGCGCACGGACGGTGCGTTCGACTCGTCCGGGCACGAATCGCACCTGCTCGAGATCGGCGAGCGCACGGGCTCCGTCCGCCGAGGCCTTACGCGAGAACTCGACACTGACGACCTGGCCGGTGGCGCCGACTCCTGTCGCCAGGCTCGACGCGAAGACTCCGACTCCCCCGTACAGATCCCACGCGACCTCACCGGGCCTGGCGTCGGCCCACTCGGTCACCACGTCGGAGTAGACCTGCGCGGCGCCTCGGTGCGCCTGCCAGAATCCGGTTGCGTCCAGTTCCCAGTCACGACCGGACACAGATTCGTGTACTCGTCCGCTACCGACCACGGCCCGCTCCGGACGTGGGGCCGATGATGCAGCCCGCCGGGCAGATGCGCCACGTCGGCCGGGGGATCGTCGACCCGTGCGCGACACGGATGCAGGTGATATCTCGACGACGTGCCGCTCTCCCGAGCTGCCGACGGCAACCACGAGCTCCGAGCCCGGACGCCATGTCGAGTCGGTGAGACCGTCGAATGCGCCTGCGACGACCTGCGGACAGCTCAGGGCAGGGACGACGGTGGCGCTGCGGTATCGATGGAAGCCGGGGCGGCCGCCCGCGTCGACGGCCAGTCGGACACGACTCCGCCAGCCGGTGCCGTCGCCGGTGTACGGCAGTTCCTCGACGGTCACTGCACGGTCGATACCGCCGATCCGACGCAGTTGTTCCTCCACCACGGCCGATTTCATGGCCCGCGACGCGGACTGGTCGATGTGGGAGCAGTCGCAGCATCCCGAGCCGCCGGGACCGGAGATGGGACACAGCGGAGTGATGCGATCGGCCGACGGGGCAAGTATCTCGACGGCGTCGGCGCGGCAGTAGGACCCACCCCGATCCTCGGTGACCTTCGCCCGCACGATCTCCCCGGGCAGGCCGTGTCGGACGAACATCACGCGTCCGTCGTGCCTGGCCACACAGAATCCTCCGTGCCCGGGTGCACCGAGAGTGACCTCGACAGTCGAGCCGAACCAGCTGTCGGTCATCGGCCGTGTCCGCTCGGGGGTTCGTATCCGCGGCGCGACGCGCCGGGCGCGTTCTCGATGCTCTCGCGCTTCGCTTTCGCCGACGACTGCAGCTGCCAGGGCACGCTCGTCACCATCACTCCCGGTTGGAACAGCAGCCGGCTCTTGAGGCGCAGTGCACTCTGGTTGTGCAGAATTTGCTCCCACCAGTGACCGACGACGTATTCGGGTATGAACACCGTCACCACGTCGCGCGGCGAGTCGCGTCGTACGCGTTTGACGTAGTCGAGGACCGGCTTGGTGATTTCCCGGTACGGGGATTCGACCACCTTGAGTGGCACGGTGACATCGCTGGCCTCCCACTCCTTGACCAGTTGACGGGTGTCCGGCTCGTCGACGTTGACGGTGATCGCTTCCAGGGTGTCCGGGCGGGTCGCGCGGGCGTACGCCAACGCACGAAGGGTCGGCATGTGCAGCTTGGACACCAGCACGATCGAATGCGTGCGGCTGGGCAGCACACCGTCCCATTCCTCGTCCTCGAGTTCACGGGCGACCGTGTCGTAGTGCTTGCGGATCAGGCTCATCAGTCCGAACGCCGCGAACATGGCGACGATGGCGATCCACGCTCCGGCCGCGAACTTGGTGATGAGCACGATGACGAGGACCGTGGCGGTGAGCCCGAGGCCGACACTGTTGACGATGCGCGAACGGAACATCCGGCGACGCTGTTCGGGATCCTGTTCCACACGCAGCAACCGCGTCCAGTGCCGGATCATGCCGGTCTGGCTCAGGGTGAAGGACACGAAGACACCCACGATGTAGAGCTGGATGAGCTTGGTCACTTCGGCGTCGAACACGACGACGAACGCGATCGCGGCAGCGGACAGGAAGAGAATTCCGTTGCTGAACGCCAGCCGGTCACCCCGGGTGTGGAACTGGCGCGGAAGATACCGATCCTGGGCGAGAACCGAACCGAGCACCGGAAATCCGTTGAACGCGGTGTTGGCGGCCAGAACGAGAATGAGTGCGGTCACGACCGTGATGAAGAAGAACCCGATCGGGAACCCGTGGAAGACCGCTTCGGCGAGCTGTGCGATCAGGGTCTTCTGCTGGTAGCCGTCCGGCGCTCCGACGAGCTGTTCGCTCGGCTCGAGCGCGTACTTGATGCCGATCTTCTCGGCCAGAAGGATGATTCCCATCAACAGCGCTATGCCGATCCCGCCGAGCATGAGCAACGTCGTCGCCGCATTGCGTGACTTCGGCTTGCGGAAGGCAGGCACACCGTTGCTGATCGCTTCGACTCCGGTGAGCGCCGCGCAACCCGACGAGAAGGCTCGGGCGATCAGAAACGCGAACGCGATGCCGTAGAGGTGGGAATCCTCGGCTTTCAGCTCGAAGCCCGAGGATTCGGCGTGCAGTTCGTCCCCGAGCACGTAGACGCGGAACAGGCCCCATCCGAGCATCACGAACATTCCGATCATGAACGCGTAGACCGGCACAGCGAACGCGGCTCCGGACTCGCGGATGCCGCGCAGATTGATCGACGTGATCAGCACGATCGCCAGAACCGCGAACAGTACTTTGTGCTGGGCCACGAACGGGATGGCCGAGCCGATGTTCGACGCTGCCGCCGACACCGATACCGCGACGGTCAGCACGTAGTCGACGAGCAGCGCGCTTCCCACCGTGAGTCCGGCGGTCGGCCCGAGATTGACCGTCGCGACCTCGTAGTCGCCACCGCCCGACGGATAGGCATGCACGTTCTGTCGGTAGCTCGCGACGACGACGGCCATGACGACGCACACCGCGAGCCCGATCCACGGAGTGAAGGCGTACGCGGAGATGCCGGCGACCGACAGCACGAGGAAGATCTCCTCCGGTGCGTACGCCACCGACGACATGGCGTCGGAGGCGAACACCGGCAGCGCGATCCTCTTGGGGAGCAAGGTGTGACCGAGCTTGTCGCTTCGGAACGGTCTACCGAGCACGAGCCGCTTCGCGGCGGTCGAGAGCTTGGACACCGTGAAAGCGTAAGCCGTCCGAATCGAATCACGACATCGGTGCACCCGAACTCGCCGAATTGCTCGACACGCAACCCGATTTGTCCAACTCGGCGACGGCCGATGCATCCCGACGCTCGATCCGTGCGTCCCCGACCGTTACGTTGGTGCAGAGCGAGCGCCGAGAAGAAGAATCCGAATGGAGTTGGATCTGTGTACGTAGTGGTGT